>JASKLG010000040.1 GCA_030153805.1 Bacillota bacterium
CTGGTCCTTCCCGTAATACCAAGTTCACTTTCCCCCATGTTCTTACCCCTCTCCTCTCGACCCAGGCTCCTAAGTCAGGTAAAATAAGAATGAACTTAGCATTCGTTTCCCTTAGTATATCACGCAGGAAATACGGGTGAAAACCGCTTAGCTATTACAGATTATGTCACAGGGGAGAAGGGCAGGGCCATGGACGAAACTATCCTCCATGTAGACATGAACGCTTTCTTCGCCGCCTGCCACCAGGCAGCCGATCCAAGCCTGCGCGGTCGCCCGGTTCTCGTAAGCGGAGACCCTGATTCCCGGCACGGTATTGTCCTTACTGCCTCCTACGAGGCACGCCCTTTCGGGGTGAAAACAGCCATGCCCACCGGAGAGGCGCTCCGCCTCTGCCCCCAAGCCGTTGTAATCCGCCCGGACTTTAAGCTCTACTCTTCTTACTCCCGGCGGGTAATGGCCATCCTTTCTTCCTACACACCGCTCGTAGAGCAGTTCTCCATCGATGAGGCTTGGCTGGATGTAGCCGGGTGCGAAAAACTATTCGGCCCACCTACCGCCATTGCCCGGGAAATTAAGGCACGGATTAAGGAAGAACTCGATCTCACGTGCTCAGTCGGCATTGCCCCCACCAAAATCCTGGCCAAAATGGCCTCCGATCTCGAAAAGCCGGACGGCCTGGTGCTCCTTACCCTGGCCGACGTACCGAAGCGCGTCTGGCCACTTCCGGTAGAAGCGCTTTTTGGGGTGGGCCCGCAAACGGCGGCAGCACTGAGGAGCTTAGGCATCCGCACCATCGGTCAGTTGGCCCACTACCCGCTCGACAGCCTTAAAGCGCGTTTCGGTGTATACGGCGAATACCTGGCCGAACTGGCCCAAGGCCGGGACGGAAGCCGGGTTAATCCAGAAGGTGAAGGAGTCAAATCTGTAGGCAATTCCATCACCCTGCCCCAGGACACGGCCGACCCTGAAGAAATTGAAACCGTACTCCTCGCCCTGGCTGAAGAGGTGGGAGCTCGGCTCAGGCGCCGGGCCCTGTCCGGGCGCACTGTTACCGTGAGCATTAAGACCCCCGACTTCAGGCTCCAAACCCGCTCTACAACTCATCAGGAGCCCACCTGTCTTACTGAAGCCATCTACACCCGTGCCCGCCGTATTTACCGCCAGCACTTTGCCGGGCGCCCAGTGCGCCTGGTAGGCCTCGTCGTCAGCGGCCTGCTGCCTCCCGGCGCACCGGCGCAGCTCGAACTCTTCTCCGGGCAGATAAACAAACGCGCCCGCCTGGCCCAAACCGTGGACCGGCTGCGCGCCCGTTTCGGGGATGATGTCTTGGTGCGGGCCCGGTTGCTTAAGGGACCGAGGCTACCGAAGAAATAAGTCTCTACTCTTCCTCACACAATAACTTTACAATGTCTTTAAATTCGCCGAGAGAGCTTGATGTCCAGCCCAGGCGCTGATCGCGAATCCTTCCTTTTTTGTCGATGAAATAACTGGCCGGAATGCCCGCCACCTCGTAGGTGCGAAAGATACTGAGATCCTTGTCCCAAATGATCGTAGCCTCAAGGTCGATGCGATCAAAGAAGGCTCTGAGTTCCCGTTCGCTACCCGCAGTGACGACATAAAAGTCCATTCCCTGCTCCTTAAGTTCAGGTAGTTCCGGCTGCAACTGCAGCACCTCACGCACACAATAGGTTCAGCCGGGGGAAAAGAAACTCAAGACCGCAACCCGGCCCGCCGAAGCCGCAGGAAAAGCAACTTCGTTTCCCGTGGCCAGTTCCTCCCCCGTAAAGACAGGGGCTGCGGCGCCCAACACAGGCTTCGGCGCCTCCGCCGAGTTTTCCCCTTGAGGCTGCCCTTCCAGCGTGGAAGAAGGAGCAGCCGGCTCCTGCGGCGTCGAGTCTTTGCCCTCCGCCCCTGAAGTGCCTTGCGGTACCCGGCAGCCGGTGAGAACCACGGCCAGAAGCAAGGCGAAGGCTCCAGTTCGAATAAGGCTGATTCGTGAGTTCATAGCCTCAAACCTCCTTCGTATAAGGTGTCAAGGCCGGAGCTTTAGCCGCAATGCCGAAAGTCAGCGCCTTTGTTGGACATACCCGGGTACACTCCAGGCATCGCACGCAGGCGGCCTGGTTTGGATCGCGGTACGGGTCAAGCCCGGCCGGACAGCGCCTGGTACAGGCACCGCAGGAAGTGCAGCGGGAGCGGTCAACTCTAAGCTGCCAAAGGCTTACGCGGTTGAACAAGCTATAGAAAGCTCCTAAGGGACAGAGGGTACGGCAGAAAGGGCGCCAGACGAACACGGCAGAGATTGTAAACGCCGCTAGGATGCTTAGCTTAAGCCAGAACAAAGGCCCGATGAGGGCGGCCAGCTCCGCTCTTCGGCTGACGAGGGGCAATCCGGCTTGCAGCGTACCGGCAGGGCAAATGTATTTGCAGTAGTAGGGTTCGGCCAGACCCACGGCGTCACGCCAAAAGAAAGGCAAGAGCACGGTAAGAATCAGAACAGGGTATTTTAGAAGCTCCAGAAAACGAGGCAGCGCCAGGCGACGGGAACTTAGCCGGTGCAAAAGTTCTTGAAAGAAGCCAAAAGGGCATAACCAGCCGCAGACAAACCGCCCGCCGGCCGCCCCCACTGCTGTAAGGAAGCCAAACACATATAAAGATGCACTGCGGCTTAAGCCTGCGGCCAGGGACTGGAAAGACCCTACGGGGCAGGCTCCCAGCGCTCCGGGGCAAGAATAACAATTGAGGAAGGGTACGCAGACGGACTTGAGCCGGCCTTGATATAGGCGCCCCTCGATAAAACCGGGCAGGTTGGCATTGGCTAAAAAAGTAGAAACAGCCTGCACGAGGTGGCGGCGCATATTTTGACCTCCTACTCGATGCCGATGCACTGCAGGCAAAGGCTGGCCGCCTTCTCAAAGACAGCCTCCGCTTCGCCGCGGAACAATCCGAGAAGGGCAAAGATTACACCCGCCACCAGCAGAAAAGGGCCGATCCGCTTCTTTTGGAACATGGCTTTCGCTCCTTGTGCCTTTTTCACTGGGGCTATATACTATATTCGCCGGAACTTCTCTTAATCCTTTTTGGCTCTATTTTCCGTTCGCTTCCCGGCCACAAGCGTCCCTGTTTATGGTGAGTAAGAAATAAACCGGAGGTGCAAAATATGCCTGACTACCCCTACAGCGATGAACAGCTCCGCAACCTGATAGCCGACGCCCGCACTATCGCCGTGGTGGGCCTCTCCGCCGACCAGCGCAAGGCCAGCTACCAGGTGGCCTCCTACCTCAAAGCCCAGGGCTACCGGATAATACCCGTAAACCCCACCATCGACTCGGTGCTGGGCGAAAAAGCCTACCCTTCCCTGGACGATGTACCGGAACCGGTGGACATTGTTGATGTTTTCCGGCCCGGAGAAACCATCCTCCCCATTGTCCAAGCAGCAGTTCGCCGCAAGTTCCCTGTGCTGTGGCTACAGCTCGGCATTCACAACCCTGAGGCGGAAAAACTGGCCCATACCGCCGGCCTTACCCTTATAACCGACCGCTGCCTGATGATCGAACACCGCCGCCTCCTGGCTTAAAGATCTGCCACCAGCCGCCGAATCTCGGCGGTTAAGGTCGCATCGTCACCCGGCAGGGCCTCGCGTCCCCCGATTTGAGCCATCTCCGGCGACCCACCGCCCCGCACACCCAGAGCCGCGGCCAACCGGGCCGCAACCGCGCAGGCATCAAAATCTTGGGCAGCGCCCCGGGCGATAACGGCGGTGAAACGCGGCTCCCGCACAAAGAGCACCACCGGTTTGTCCCGGACCACGGCTGCTGCCCGGGCGAGGTAGCGAAGTTCCTCGACCGATTTTCCCGGCAGGGCCTTCACCAAGACCTCACCCGCCTCTTCCTGCACCAGCACTCGGGCTTCAAAGTCCAGAAGTGCCCGCCGCAATCTCTCGGTTTCTTTTTCGCTCTTTTCAGCCTGAGCCTTAAGAGCTTCTACGCCGCTCACCACTTCTGCCGGTGGCCGCTTGAGCGCCCGGGAAGCAGCAAGAAGCGTTCCTTCTTTGTTTTGATAGTCCCTAAGGGCTCGCCAGCCACAGCGGAAGATGACCCGGGTACCGCCGTGCGCCCGGGTTATTTCGTTTATTTTGATGAGTCCGATCCTTCCTGTGGAGGTAACATGGGTTCCCCCGCAGGCACAAGCGTCGAATTCGCCGATATGCACCACACGTATTTTGGGTGCCACCTTAGGTAACCGCCGGCGTACCCCCTCAGGGAGCTCACAAGGCAGGTACTCGCGCGCCGTCACCAGTAGGTCCTGGAAAACCACTTCGTTCGCCAGCCGTTCTACTCTTTCCACCTGCTCCGGGCTAAGGTCAGCCACGTCCAGGTCGATGCTCGCGTAGTCGGCCCCCAGATGAAAGCCCGTGGTGTGCGCGCCCAGCGTTTGGAGAAATGCCTGGGATAGAATATGTTGGCCGCTGTGCTGCTGCATGTGGTCGAAGCGGCGCTCCCAGTCAATGCGGCCCCGCACGCGCGCGCCCGGCCCAAGCGGCACCTTCCGGCCCGCCTCCTGCCTGGCCGGCAGTTCTACCAAGTGCACGATGGCGCCGTCTTTTTCCTGCACCCCTTTCACCCGGTAGAGCGCATCTTCGCCCTCAAGCTGTAGTACGCCCGTGTCCGCAGGTTGGCCGCCGCCCTCCGGATAAAACAAGGTACGGTCCAGAACAACCCCCAATGCTACGCCGCCCTCTTGGACGCCTTGCCGGTCCAGGTCAGGCACAGGACCTACGCGCGTAACGACGGCGGTAAATTCTGTGCTGTTGGGCTCCTCCCAGTAAAGGCGTTCGGTCACGTTCTCCTTACCCTCTTTCCTTTGAAAATTCCGGCAAACCCGTTACCGAAAACCTCCGCCTTAAGCTTCGCCGCCCGCCGGGCAACCTCCTCTTTCGTGCCGTCGGCCGCAAGAAAAAAACACCTCTGGTCCGCCTCGTAGACCGGAGGTCCTTCGTGCCTGCCCTTCTTTTACTTAACTAGAGTCCCCTGAAAAACCCTCGTAATGATATAGAAAAGGAATCCCCACTCCGGCTGGCGAAGATGTTAGGTGAAGCAAACTAAAACACTTCCCTGCCGGGGGAGGATTCCTTGGTACCTGTATTCGCTAGACGGCAGGGAAATCCTGCTGGAGGGATCAAATGTGTTGGTGCTTCGCCAAGAACAGCTGAGTCTATGGGATACGATACTTCCGAAAGAAGTTCGAACTCTGAGTGGTGAGTTAGCCGAGGTCAGCCGATGGCTTAACGATAAGCGCTTTATGGAGCCGTTTCTTAAGAAGTTCCATACCCACATTGGGCGACCTACAGTTCCGGTAGACACGTACCTTCGGCTCATGTTCCTCAAGTTCCGGTATCAGCTGGGATACGAGACCTTGGTGGCAGAAGTTCAGGACAGCATTACTTGGAGACTCTTCTGCCGCATTCCGCTCGACATGCCTGTACCTCACTCTACGACTCTAATCAAGCTGACCAAGAAATACGGAGACGAAACCTTGGAAGAACTCAATACCCTTCTTGTTCAGAAAGCCAGGAGAGAACGCATAATCAAGGCCAAGAAGCTGCGGATTGATACTACAGTAGTAGAAGCTGACATCAAGTACCCAACGGATGCAGGGTTGCTGGCTGATGGCGTGCGCCTCATTACCCGCACGGTAAAGAGAATCAAAGCTGTGGTGGAGAAAGCAGGAGAAACCGTTGTTTCTTTCTGCGACCAGACACGAAGAGTTAAGAAGGAGCTGTTGGCCATCGGTAAGGTTCTTAAGCGGCGCAGCGGCGAAGCCGTCAAGGAGGTGCGCAGGATCACTGAGAAGCTTGTCACCGTGGCCAACAAAGCTGTAGCCCAAGCAAAAGCAGTTCTTGACCAATGCAAAGACAAATCCGGCGCGGCAGTGGCGCGGTTGATTACGGCTTTAGACAAGCACGTGGCGGTTACCGAGCAAGTTATCGCCCAAACCAAGGAAGTGCAATCAGGCAACCCTCATGTTCTGGAAAGGATTGTCAGCTTGTTTGACCCTGAGGCTCGTCCGATCAGAAAAGGCAAGCTCAAATCTCCAACCGAGTTTGGGCGTAAGCTTATCCTTGAAGAAAGCGAAGAAAGGGTTATCGTAGGCTTCAAATTGCTCAATGGAAATCCGGCTGATAAGACCTTGCTTGAGGACTCCATCAAACGCTACCAAAAGGTTTTCCACAGGCCGCCGCTTGCAGTATCCACAGACCGCGGCTTTTACAGTAAAGACAACGAGGAAATGCTTCGCGGCAAGTACGTCCGGCAGTTCGCTATCCCCAAGCCGGGAAAACTCTCAGCGGAAAGAAAACAGCTCGAGTCTTCGTCCCGATTCAAACGGCTTCAGAAATGGCGTGCCGGTGGCGAAGGCACGATAGGCTTGCTGAAAAGAAAGTATGGTTTGCGGCGCAGCCTGTTCAGGGGCACTTCTGGCAATAAGTGTTGGGTGGCCTTCTCTATCCTCACTTATAACTTTAGGAGGATAGCGATGCTGAGCTTAGAGAAGGCGAGCTAACCAGGACACGGATTGGAGAGGCAAAGGTAGATAAGAAACCAGGTAAGAAACCAGGGCACGAAAGCTCAGGACGGTAAGGGTTGGTGCTGAGGATTTTTTCAGGGGACTCTAACTAGGTAATAGCAGTACTCTACGTCACCCGGAGGTAGCTTCGCCAGCGATGCCGCCAGTTCCTCGGCCCGCCCGCTGGCATCGGCATTGTAGTCATGCCAGGCCGTCTTCAGCACCACCCGCGAGGCGTGGGATTCCGGGTTTTTTTGGACGAAGTCCACTATCTCCTGGATCATCTCGCTTTGGGAAATCTCCACCGCCAGCACCTCCCTGAAAATAGTTTGTTACACCTGTTTCGTGTTATTCCGCCAATTTTTTAACTCCGACCAGTACTTTTTTGTTGACACCATACCCAAAGTGGAGTAGACTAGTCTTGAATGGAACGGCAGGTGATTTTCTGAGTGGAGATAATTAGACGCCAGACTGACTATGCGCTGCGGGCTCTAGTATACCTGGCAGCAAGGCCCGGGCTGGTAGTAAACGCGGGTGAGATTGCGGCAAACGAGGATATCCCGCTGGGGTTTCTCCTCAAGATCTTGCAGAAGTTCGTGAAAACCGGCCTGGTAGCCTCACACCGCGGGGCACAGGGCGGGTTCTCGCTGGCGAAAGACCCCGCGGAGATAACTGTACTGGAAATAGTTGAGACCATGCAGGGAAAGATAGCCATGAACCGTTGCCTCCTGGGCAAGGAAGGCTGTCCGAACGGCCCACGCTGCCCGCTCAAGAAGAGCTGGATTGCGCTGGAAGAAAAGCTGGTCAATTACCTGGCCAGTATCACTCTTCAAGATCTTGTCCGGGAGCAACGAAGCATTCATGACGAGAAAAGATGAGTCCATTAGTTGATTGAGGCATGGGGGGGAGGTGAGTTGACTTTAAGCTTCGCGTCATGGCGTCTATGGAGTAAGTAGTGTGCGCGAAAGTGGATCAAAAACGTCTTGTATGTGGCAAAATCCGGTTAATTTGAGAGGAGGAACCGAGAGATGTTTTGCTATCAGTGTGAGCAAACGGCCGGAGGAACCGGCTGCACCAAAGTCGGCGTTTGCGGTAAGAACGAGGACATCGCCAGCCTGCAGGACACCCTGGTCTTCGCTCTGAAGGGCATTGCCGCCTACGCCTACCATGCCCGTGAGCTCGGCGCGCACGACGAAGAGGTGGACGCCTTTTTCAGCGAAGGGCTCTTTGCCACCCTCACCAACGTGAACTTCAATCTGGAAAGCCACATTGAGCTTCTCCTTAAGGCCGGCAAGATGAACCTGCGCGTAATGGAACTACTGGACAAGGCCCATGTGGAGCGCTTCGGAGTACCCCAGCCGACAAAGGTGCAGGTAGGCACCAAGGCCGGCCCCGGAATTCTCGTCACCGGTCACGATCTTCTCGACCTTTATGAGCTTTTGAAGCAAACTCAGGGCACAGGCATTAACGTCTACACCCACGGCGAGATGCTGCCGGCTCATGGGTACCCGGAGCTCAGGAAATTCCCGCATCTTGTCGGCAACTACGGTACCGCCTGGCAGAACCAGCGCCAGGAGTTTGAGGAATTCTCCGGCGCCATTTTGGCTACAACCAATTGCGTGCTCATCCCCAAGGATTCCTATAAGGACCGCATGTTTACGAGCGGCGTAGCCAATCTCCCCGGTGTGCCGCACATCAAGGACCGCAACTTCCAGCCGCTTATCGAGAAGGCCTTAACTCTCCCACCCCTTCCGGAAAACCCCGGTCCCACCACCATGACTGGGTTCCATCATCAGGCCGTGTTAGCTCTGGCCGACAAGATTATCGAAGCCGTGAAGGCCGGCAAGATCCGCCACTTCTTCCTGGTGGGCGGCTGTGACGGTGCCAAGCCCGGCCGCAACTACTACACGGAATTCGTGGAGAAAGTTCCCAAAGACTGTGTGGTACTCACCCTGGGATGCGGCAAGTACCGCTTCAACTACCTGGACCTCGGCGAAATCGACGGCATCCCGCGTCTTCTCGACATGGGTCAGTGCAATAACGCCTACTCGGCCATCCAGGTGGCCACGGCACTGGCCAAGGCCTTCGGCTGCAGCGTGAACGAACTGCCGCTCAGCCTAGTCCTTTCCTGGTTTGAGCAGAAAGCGGTGGCCATCCTTCTCACCCTGCTGCACCTCGGCATCAAGAACATCCGCCTCGGCCCCAGCCTCCCGGCCTTCTTGACTCCGAACGTCCTTAAAGTACTGCAGGAGAATTACAACATCCAGCCCATCACTACGCCGGAGGCCGACATTAAGGCGATTTTGGGCTAAAGGCAAAGGCCGGTGTAACCGGCGACTGATTAAGGCCTGCATGAACGGCCCGCTCCGGGGTTAAGTTAGCCCCAGGAGGTGAGAAAAATGCCCGACATCAACTTGGGGCGCCTGCAGGCGGCCGAACTTACCCCAGAGGAACTCCAAACTCTAAAGACGGCCGAAGCAAAACTGAATGCCGGCCGGGTCGGCCAGGAAGTCTATTTGCTGGCCCTGAAAAAATAGCAGCGGAGCGGTACTTGGGCTATAAGCAAGAATCGCAGAAAACGAGATGGAGTCCCGAAGGCGGGGACAGGTCGGGTTGTTGCCTTCCCGACCTGTCCCCGCCTAGTCAGTAAGAAAGCCCCTGCTCGCATTGGACTTGGGCAGGAGCCATCTCTTCCCAGCTTACTCGGTTGGAGAAAATATCGTGCGTATCGTGCGCAAGCCGCAGGCGGAAATCATTCAGCCCCGTCGCGTACGAACCACGCCGCCGGCATCCGGCCCTAATCCTGGTAGATAAGCTCCGGCCGGGCTCCCCGTGCGCTGGGGCAGCCGATGAGGATCATGGCCACTTTCAGTTCTTCGGCCAGTTTAGCGTAGAGGGCAGCCACGCCTTCTACGCCGCCGCCGAAGGCCGCCCAGACCACCGGCCTTCCCACCAGCACGGCGTCTGCTCCCAGAGCGAGGAACTTCAGGACGTCGACGCCGCTCCGGACGCCGCCGTCGGCCAGAAGGAGAAGTTTCCCCTTCACCGCGCGGGCAATAGCCGGGAGCACCTCGGCCGTACCCGGCGTGTGATCGAGCGCCCGCCCGCCGTGGTTGGAAACTACAATTCCAGCCGCCCCGGCTTCATAGGCCAGAAGGGCTTCGTCCGGCGTCATAATACCTTTAACCACGAGCGGCAACCGGGTCGCGGCGCAGAGTTCCTGGAGGGAAGCAGGCGTTAAAGGCCCCACCGGTTGGCCGGCCAGGCGCATATTGACCAGCCCCGCAGCATCGACATCAATCCCCACGGCCAGGGCACCCGCTTCTTCTGCCTGCGCGATGCGGGCCCGGATTTCCTTAAGAGAACGCGGTTTAATAATGGGGATGCCGGCCCCGCCCACCTCCTTAATGACCGCCAGGCCGGTAGCGTACACCTCGGCTAAGGGCCCGTCGCCGGTAAGGGCTAAGGTGCCAGCCACCGCCGCTCCCTTGACCTGCGCCCAGACAAACTCCCACTCGCTCAAGCGGCCACCGAAGTTTACCTTCGTCCCGGCCACCGCCGCACCCAGCACCGGAAGAGCCAGCCGCCGTCCAAAGATGTCGATGGAAAGGTCGGGGTCGCTCACTGCATGCAGAGTACGTAGGTTAAGCTGCACTCGCCTTAAAGCCTCAAAGTTGTTGATCGCTGAGGCCCCTGTGCCCACCCGCCCATGCCCGGCACCTCGCCGGCGCAGGCGCGGCCGTCGCATACCCGGCAGACCCGACAGATGCCCGTAAGCTTATTCCGGGCGTTTTCACGTATTTCTTCCCATTTCACCCTAAGTTGCTCCTTTCAGTAGAGCGTTACGTGGTCTTTGAGCTCGGCAAACCTCTTCTCGCCGATGCCGGAGACGTTTTTGAGCTCCTCGATGCTCTTAAAAGGCCCGTGGGCATTTCGGTAATCGATAATCCGCTGAGCCAGAGCCGGCCCAATTCCCGGAAGTTTTTCCAATTCGGCTACGCCGGCGGTGTTGATGTTAATTTTACCGGCTCCGCCCGCACCAAGCCCGAGAACGGACGATGCTCCCATTGCTTGGACTGCGGGGACTTCTCCCTTTTTAGGCACCCATACCTTTTGCCCGTCCACCAAAGGCTGGGCCAGATTGAGGGCGTCCACATCTGCCTCCGCCGCAGCACCGCCCGCCGCCTCCAAGGCATCGATCACCCTGCTCCCCGCCGGAAGGTGGTAGACGCCGCTTTTAGCCACAGCTCCGGCCACGTGCACTACTACTTCCGCCGGCTTATCGTCCGCCCCTGTCTCCGTCCCTTGCGCCGCCGTCTGGGGCGAAGCCGCAGGGCTGGCCGGCAGCGGCTCAATGACCACGGCTTCCTGGCCGGCCACGCGGTGCCAGTAAAAGAGCGACGCGACCACAATAAGCACCCCGGCCAGCCCAAAGAGTAGATACTGCTGCGTGCGCGTAAGGTTTCCCACCCGCGTCCACCCCCAACTCCATTAACCAGTAGCTGACAGGTACTTGAATTCGCGCCCGGGGCGGGGAATCCTGCTGCGGTACGAAAAAGAAAGGACCCTCTCGGCTTAGGTGCCTGGGGTCCTTTCCTTGCAAAGCCGTGCTAGCGAACGACGATGTTGACCAGTTTGCCGGGAACGTTAATAACCTTAACCACTTTCTTGCCGTCGAGCTGTGCCTGTACCTTCTCCAGCCTCAAGGCCAGCTGCTCGATTTCGCTCTCTGGGATGCCCGCCGGTACCACCAGGCGGTCGCGCAGCCGGCCGTTCACCTGAACCACAACCGTGATCTCTTCGGCGGCCAGGGCCTCTTCATCCCACTTCGGCCAGCTCTGGCAGTGGATGCTCTCCGTATGACCGATCTGGTGCCAGAGCTCTTCGGTGATATGGGGGGCAAAGGGGGCCAGCATAAGAAGGAGCGTCTCCAGTGCTTCCCGAAGGACGAAGTCCTTCTGGTTTTCAGTTGGGATATTCTCCTGGTAACGGTAGATTTCGTTGACGAGCTCCATAATGGCGGCAATAGCCGTGTTGAAGTTGAAGCGCTCGGAAATATCCTCCGTTACC
This sequence comes from Bacillota bacterium, assembly GCA_030153805.1. Lineage (GTDB taxonomy): Bacteria > Bacillota > DTU030 > DUMP01 > DUMP01 > DUMP01. Next base: position 11,635 of record JASKLG010000040.1, read on the forward strand.
TTCTTCAGCGTAGCATGTACCTTGCGCCTTAAGTCCCTATCCTCCCGCGCCAGGTCGCCGGGCCCGTCTCCCTTCTTGGCGAAGAGCTCTTTGTTCGCCATCACCAAGCGCCAAACGCGCCCGAGGAAGCGCCAAGCCCCCTCTACGCCCTGGTCACTCCATTCCAGGTCTTTATCCGGCGGGGCAGCAAACAGGATGAAGAGCCGGGCCGTATCCGCGCCATACTTGGCAAAAATCTCCTCAGGGCTCACCACGTTGCCTTTGGACTTGGACATCTTGGCGCCGTCTTTGATTACCATGCCCTGCGTAAGCAAGTTGGTAAAGGGTTCGACGCAGTTTACCAACCCGGCGTCGTACAGAACTTTGGTGAAGAAACGGGAGTAGAGAAGGTGCAACACGGCATGCTCAATGCCGCCGATGTACTGGTCTACCGGCAGCCAGGCCTCCACCGCTTCCTTGCTGAAAGGCGCTTTGTCGTTTTTCGGGTCGGTATAGCGATAGTAGTACCAGGAGGAGCAGATGAAGGTGTCCATGGTGTCGGTTTCCCGCCTGGCCGGAGCCCCGCACCGGGGACAAGTGGTGTTCACAAATTCCGGCACATGCGCGAGCGGGGAGATCACGCCCGGATCGAACTTCACATTTTCCGGAAGGAGCACCGGCAGGTCCTCCTCAGGCACCGGCACCGTGCCGCACTTCGGGCAATAAATGATGGGAATGGGCGCACCCCAGTAGCGCTGGCGGGAAACCAGCCAGTCGCGAAGTTTATAGGCAACCGTGCGCTCGCCCCAGCCTTTTTCTTCCAGGTAGGCGGCAATTTTTTCCTTAGCTTCTTCATTGGGCAGGCCGGTGAAGGGGCCGGAATTCACCAGCACCCCCGGTTCGGCGTAGGCCGCGGTCATAGCGGCAGCATTCAGGGTTTCACCCTCAGGTTCTATAACCACGCGGATAGGGAAGCCGTATTTTTTGGCGAATTCAAAGTCGCGCTGGTCGTGGGCCGGTACGCCCATAACGGCGCCCGTCCCGTACTCCATGAGGACATAGTTGGCAACCCACACCGGTACTTTTTCGCCGGTTAAAGGGTTAATACAGTAGGTCCCGAGATCCAGACCCTCTTTTTCCGTATCCTGCGCCGCGCGAACGATTTCACTCTGGCGCCGGCATTTTTCCACAAACTCGCGAACTTCCTCTTCCCGTTCCGTACCTTTGACGAGCTCCATCACCAGCGGATGTTCCGGCGCCAGCACCATGAAGGTCACACCGTAAAGAGTGTCCTGGCGCGTGGTGAAAACCGTGATACCACCTTCTCGCCCGACCAGCGGGAAGGTCACCCTGGCGCCCACACTCTTGCCGATCCAGTTTTCCTGCATGACGCGCACCCGTTCCGGCCAGCCGGAAAGGAGCGAAAGGTCCTCTAGCAGGCGCTCGGCGTAGTCGGTGATCTTGAAGAACCACTGTTCTAAATCCTTCTTCGTCACCGCCGTACCACAGCGCCAGCACTCGCCGTCGATAACCTGCTCGTTGGCCAGCACCGTCTGGCAAGAGGGGCACCAGTTTACGGGAGCTTTTTTCTTATAAGCCAGGCCGCGCTTGTACATAAGAAGGAACATCCACTGCGTCCAGCGGTAGTAATCCGGGTTGCAGGTGGTAACCTCGCGCTCCCAATCATAGCTGGTGCCGAGCTGTTTTTGCTGGGCCTTCATATTGGCAATGTTTTTACGCGTCCATTCCGCCGGGTGAGTGCCGTGCTGAATGGCGGCGTTCTCCGCCGGCATGCCGAAGGCGTCCCAGCCCATGGGGTGGAGCACATTATACCCCTGCATAGTCTTGAAGCGCGCCACCACGTCGCCGATGGAGTAATTACGGACATGCCCCATGTGGAGCGCCCCGGAGGGGTAGGGAAACATCTCGAGTACGTAGTAATTCGGCCGGTCGGAGCGGTTGGGGACGCGGTAGATCCCCTGCTCCTCCCAAATCCGTTGCCACTTGGCCTCAATTTTCCTAAAGTCGTAACGGTCTTCTCTCGCCAAAGACTTCCTCTCCTTCCAGCCAAACCTTCAGCATTAAGCTATAAAAAAACCCCTCGCGCCTGGCCCACCCAGGGACGAGAGGTTATGTACCATCCCGCGGTACCACCCTGTTTGGCAAAGATGAAAAATTGGTGGAGCTGACGGGGATTGAACCCGTGACCTCTTCCATGCCAAGGAAGCGCGCTCCCACTGCGCCACAGCCCCACTTCTTTGCCCACTTTGCCTTCATGCTCCGAGGCGAGTTCGGCACACCTGGCTACCGGTTCCCACCGACTCCCGGCTCTCTTGAAGCCCGGGCACTGCCTACTACTCCTCTTCATTGCGTGCGTTTTCGCTTGTCACACCTGAGATTATACTGGAATGTGCTCCGGTTGTCAAGGCCTCCGGCCGCAAAACTGGTGCATCTCCCCAGAGGCGTTCCAGACCGTAAAAATCGCGGGCCTCATCCAGCATCACGTGCACCACAACGCCGCCGTAGTCGAGGAGGATCCAGGTGGCATTGCCGTGCCCTTCGCGGTGAAGAAGCGGCACACCGTGCTCCGCCAAAACCTCCTCCACTCGGTCGGCGATGGCCACAAGCTGCATTCGGTTGGCAACGCTGGTAATTACAAAGTAATCCGCGATGAGTGAAATCCCGGATATATCCAAGATCACTACATCGCGCCCCTTCTTTTCTTCGGCCGCCAAAGCGGCCAAGCGGGCTACTTCCCGCGTTTCCACTCCTAAACTCAACCCCCTAACCGGCCAAATCAGGCCCCACAATAATCCTAACGTCTACCTCCAAGCTTTCCCCTTCTCCCGCCTGGATAATGCGCGTTACGTTAAGGGCTTTGGCGATACTATCCACCGCTTCCTCCGGCGCGCCGGGCCGGCATAAAATTAAGCTTTCGCGGTAGGTAAAGCTGTCGGCATTGCCCACCCGCACAACGGTAAAGCCCATATTGCTCAGCTGCTCGGCAACTTCGCGAGCCGCCCCCGGCTCACCGCTCCCGTTCAGCACTTCAAGTCGCACGGCCTTATTGGCCTCCCGGTCTATGCCGAGCAAGACCTTGGCCACCTGCTCGCCAATCTTCTCCCTGTCCGCCAAAAAATAGCTTATGCCGCCGATGTACTGAGGCGACCCTTCTAGGGTCTCTATCGGCACCTGGGCCAAATCCACCTGGCGCGCTAAATTCGCATAATAGACGATCTGCGCCGGAGTCATGTTCGTTTCCAGATTTTCACTCACAATGCGGGCGAGCTCCGGAATCTTGAGAAGGGTGCTGGCGGAAAAGACTTGCTCAGCCAGCGCCCGCACGAACTTCTGCTGGCGGCCGATGCG
>JASKLG010000041.1 GCA_030153805.1 Bacillota bacterium
AGAAAAGGCCCGCGCACGGCGAGAAAGTACACCAAGAAAGGGGACATCCGCTTCACAACTTTGCTCTCCTTTCGTTCTCCTTGCGTATCCGGCCCATAAACCGCCGAGCCGGCGGGCCGGCGTGCCCTGGGAGAAAGCCGCGGGAGGAATCTTACCCGGCTCTGGCCGGGGGCCCAAGCGTCTGTGCCCGGAAAAAGGCGGCCCGGTAGGCGCGCGGGTTGGTCATGATCTGGACGAGGAGCTCCAGCCTTTCCGGGTGTGCGCTTATGCTACGAAAAAAGCGCCTCTTTGTTCCTGTAAGGATGGCTAAAGCCAAGGCCAACCTGAGTTCGCCGAGGAGCTCGCGGCGGCAGGCGGCCGCATAAAGCCGCGGGGCATAATTTGGAGATGCTCCCGGCGTGCCCAGGCATCCGGCCAGTGTTTCGGCGGCAAGCTTTCCGCTGCGGAGGGCGAAGTAAATGCCTTCGCCGGAAAAGGGATCAACCAACCCGGCGGCATCTCCGGCTAAGAGTACCCGGCCCCGCCCGGGACGAAAAACGAAGCCACCGGCGGGAAGATAGGCCCCGCGCACCTCGACGGCCTGCAGCGTAATTCCCCAGGAGAGCTGCAGCTGGCGGGCGAAACCGGCCATGAGCTGGGGCAGGACCGCGCCCGCCCCGGACCAAGCGCCTAGACCCAGGTTAACGCGTTCCCGGTAGGGAAAGGCCCAGCCAAAGGCATAGGGAAGCGGCAGGCAGTAAAAATTGACGGTGCGGCCGCCGTTGAATACTTCTTCCAACCGCGGTGCGGGTAAGGAGAGCATTGCGCTTAGAGCAAGGGCGGTGCGCCAGGCGGGTAAGCCCCTGCTCTGACCTAGTGCCCCGGCCACGCTGCTTAAGCTTCCGTCTGCGCCGACAAGGGCGTACGCTCTGAGGTTTCCACGGCTCGTACGCAGGCTAATATGGCCGGAAGCGGCGTTTTCTATGCTGAGGAAGGCCGTGCCCGGTCTAAACTCCGCCCCGGCACGTACGGCTTCCTCCACCAGAAAGGCATCCAAGGCGGCCCTGTCCACCGTCCAACCGAGGAAGGGTGCCGTCCGCGTGACCGCCGTCTCGCCGTCCGGGCCGACGAGACGAACACTTTCGATGCGGCGCTCGCCGAGCGCTGTCGGGAGCCTCAGGCCGAGGGCGGCGCACGCCTTGGCGGAGACCAGCCCTCCGCACGTTTTCGGGCGAGGAAACTCTTCTTTATCGAGAAGGAGCACCCTGAGCCCGCGCGCCGCCGCCGTGCGCGCCGCCTGGCTCCCGGCGGGCCCGGCGCCTACCACCACCAAATCCCAGACGTGCTGCATTGGTTACCTTCTTTCCGGTTTGGCCTTAGCAGGGCTGAGAAAGCTTCTCTATTTCCCTGCCTTCTTCCCTGCAATTTTTTCCTAGTCTTTACCTGCACTGGCCGGGTTATGTACGGCGATCCGGCCCTTCTACTCTCTCAAGCCGGCCGGCGTATAAAAAACCTTCCTTGCCGCAAATTAAGTCAGGAAAAACACCTGTCCTGGCTTGGCAGTAAGGAGCAATTCGCCCATCCCGGATAGATTTTTGCCTTCTTAGTTTCCCCGGATTTACAGGCGTAGGCCGGACGAGTATAATGAAACTGAGCTAAGAGAAGCTCCAAGCTCAACTGAATACCTCGCCAGGTGCAAACTGCTTAATAGGGAAACCGGTGAAAATCCGGTGCGGTCCCGCCACTGTGAGCGGCATTGGTGCCTGCCCAAAAGCCACTGGGAAACTGGGAAGGCGGGCAGGTTGAGCCGCGAGCCAGGAGACCTGCCGGCGAGGCGTAGCGACCTACTTCACGCGGATGAAGGAGGTGGAGCATATGTGCGCCGAGAGGTCAGCCCCACCAACGTGAGTAGGTGGGGCTTAGCGTTTTACACCCACCAAAGAGTTTCCTGACTGCCTTACCGAGAGGAGATGAGAAACCGTGCGACGCGTACTGGCGCTTGCGCTAATCGTGGCGCTTCTATTGGTTTTTTCTCCTGCCGTTCTGCTCCCGGCCCAGGCGGCTCCGCAAGAGGGAGACAAGGGCTTCTTCTGGGATTCTCCCGGGCAGAGCTTGGGCATCTACGCGACGACGCGCGCCCTGGATGCACTGACCGCGCTCGCTGATGCCCAGGTCGCCGTTCCGGACTTAGTTTACCGTATCGATGCGGCCCGGACTTACCTTGAAGACCAAGCCACTAATGGCGTGTGGACGGACCCAATGGCCGGCGACTGGGCGGCTCTGGCCGTAGCCAAGGCCGGCGGGGATGCGACTAAACACCTCGACGCCCTGACGCAAAATCTTCGGGAAAAAGACTTCGCGGAAACTGAGAAGACAAAGTCCACTTTCGTCAAGACCACCGATCTCGCCCGCTCGCTCTTGGTAGCCCAGGCCGTTTACGGCTCGGACCCGGCGCTCAGCGGCTTCCTACCCACGCTAACAGACAAGAACAGCCGGCCGGCGACCGATGCCCTTGCGGCCCGGCAGGTCGCGGAGAATGTATATCTGGATGGAGAAAGCCTCCCGGCTGTGCGCTTCGGTTTGGCCGGCGTCGAGTCCGCCCGGGATGCCAACATCACCGCCTACAGCGTGCTGGCCCTTTTTGCTGCTGGGCAGCGGCCAGATCCAGGCCTGGCGGCGGACATTACCCGCTGGCTCTTGGCTAAGGAAACCACTGTGAATGGGCAGCCGCAGGGGAGCTGGGGTACGGACTGGGGACCGGACGTCGATACCACGGCGGCCGTCCTGCGCGCCCTCAGCGTCCTCAACGCCGAGGTCCAGGATGCTGATCTTAAGGCGAAGATCGCGGCGGCTAAAGAGCGCGCGCTGGGTTACATCCGCAGCCAGCAGGGAACCGACGGCGCCATTTGGATCGATTCGTGGCCTAGTGGGCGCGTGCCTTCAGCCTGCTCTACAGCCGAGGCGATCCTGGGGCTTCTGGCTTGGAACGAAGGCCCGACCGGTTTTACGAACGCGGGTAAGTCCCTTGTCGATGGGCTCCTGGCCCTCCAGCAGCTCACCCCTTACGTACCACCAGCTCCGCCGGCGGCCCCCGAAAAAATTTCCGTAAGCCTGCAGGTGCGCGGCAAAGGTGAGGTCTTCTTTTCCGGTACGGTTAAGCTCGCGGCCGACGCGGCCACCCCGCTCGGCGCCTTAAGGGCGAGCGGATTATCCTACGGCACGCGCGGCCAGTATGTCTGGAAAATCGCCGACCTGGCCGAGGAGGGGACGGCCGGCTGGAAATACGCCGTTAACGGTTTTGTACCGCCCGTGCCGGCTGACTCCTACCAGCTGCGCAATGGAGACGAAGTAGTCTGGTTCTATGCTTCAAGTTACCTGGACACAGGCGGCTTCCGGGAAGACATACCGGTTACGGAGCTTAAGCCACCTAAAGTAGCGGAAGAAGTCAAAGCGGCCAGGGATAAGGCGGCAGCGCAGGCGGCTGCCGAGCTGGCCAAGGTGGCCACTGACCCCAACTGGTCCCGTATAGCCGCTACGCCCATCGAGCTCGTGCGCGGGGCAGTTCTCGACCTACCCGGGGACGAGAAAACCGCTTTCAGCGACGAAGAGCTCAGCTACTGGCGCGATGCGTTGAGCCTGAACAAGGTGGATGTGGCGCAAAAGGTGAGCGCCGGCCGGGAGGCCAAGGTGGGCGATGAGCTGGGCGAGGTGACCCTCTCCATCCCGGCGGGAGCGCTGGAGAAAGACGAGACGATTACCGTAAAAGAGAATGAGGGGAGCGACAAGCTCCCGCTCCCGCTCACCCACAAGCTTCTCAGCCATGTTTATAGCTTGGGGCCGGACGGCATAAGCTTTAAAGAGCCGGTAACTTTGGCCCTGAAGCTGATTGTAAGCGAAGATACGAGCGCTTCCGATTTGGTGCTGGCGTACTTTGACGGGGAGCGCCAAGTTTGGCGGCCGGTGCCGGCTGTACTGGATCGGGCCAATGGGCTGATCCTGGCCCAGCTTATGCACTTCAGCGACTACGCTGTGTTGAAACGGGTGGAGCTTCCGCCCAGCTTCCCGGATATTGAGGAAGGCTGGGAATGGGCTAAGGATTCCATTTCTCTCCTCGCCTTAAGAGGCGTTGTTACCGGGAACCTGGTGGGCCTATATGAGCCGGAGCGCCCGGTGACGCGCGCCGAATTTGCCCGCTTCCTTAACCGCACACTAAACCTGCAGCCGGTGGAGGGCGTATCTTTCCGCGATATCCCGTCCGGAGCCTGGTACGAGAAAGACGTGGCGGCCTGCGCGGGCGCAGGACTCTTCATAGGAGCAGGCGATAGGTTTTACCCCGACGAACCGCTCACCCGCGAGCAGGCAGCCGTAATTCTGGCCCGCGCCCTTCCCCAGGAAGAGGCGCCGGAGCTCACCTTTGCCGATAAGGAAGCAATCTCACCTTGGGCGCGCGCCGGAGTTGCCAGGGCGCAGGCGGCCGGGATTATCCAGGGCATCGGGGGCAACACCTTTGCTCCCCGCCTACCGGTTTCGCGTGCGCAAGCGGCCGTTCTGCTCGTGCGCCTCTGGGCGGCGCCGATAGCCAACTGACCTCTTTTTCCGGGCGGGCGCGCGAGAGCCGCCGCGCGCTCGCTCCGGTCACGAGAACGGTACACGTTCAACGATCCTACAACGCAACGGCCGGTGGGGTAGGGGGAACCGCCAAATTGAAGGAAGGGGTTGACGGTGGTGCGGAAAAGGTTGCATGTGCTTACCTTGATTTGCCTGGTTGCTCTCCTAATTATCCCCCTGGGATGCCGGCTTCGGCATAGTCCGTCTCCGGTACCCGAAGCCCCGGCCGAGGAAGAAGGGTTGGTACCACCTTCAGCGGTGGTTGCTCCCGACCCAGCCGCCGGCGCCGAGGAGGACAGGGCCGAGCCTGAGCCTGCGCTTCCGGTCGCTCCACCTGCAAAACCCAGCCCGGCTGCCGCAAGCGGTACCGCGGACAACGCAGATAAGGCGGCGGAAAAGCGCGCGGCAGAAAAATCGGGCGATCTGCCGGCGCCGGAACCGGTACGGCCCGCCCGACCGCCGGCAGGCACGGCGGCGCTTTGGATCACGCGAGACTTCGGCACCGAGGTGATAAAAAGCGCGAACGTCAAACCGGTGGATGGTGAAAAGGTCCTTGACCTTCTCGGCCGCCAAGCTGAGCTCGAGACGGCCTACGGCGGCGGTTTTGTTACCAAGATCGACGGCCTGGGCGGCGACAGGCCGGGTGAGGACTGGTTCTATTGGGTAAACGGTATTCTGGCCGGCGTTGGCGCCGGCGAGTTTCCGGCCCGGCCTGGCGACGTTATCTGGTGGGACTTTCACTCTTGGAACCGCACGGCTTTTCTCCCCGCCGTGGTCGGGGCCTACCCGGAGCCTTTCGTGCGCGGCTACACCGGTAAGACGTCGGCAGCGCGGATCATCTACAGCGCTCAGGCGGCCAAGGCGGCCCGCGCCGTGGCCGAGGCCCTTTCCGCGGCCGGCGCGCCGGCGCCAGAGCTTGTTCCTTACGGCAACGCGTCCCTTGTGAAGCGCGCTGCCCCTACCCTGCTCGTGGCCACCTGGCCGGAGGTAAGGGGAGACAAAGACCTGGCCGGGTTCCTCAAAAACTGGCGCCGTACCGGCCTCTATTTCACCTTTGACGGAGCGGAGCTTGCCACCCTGCGGGCGGACGGGAGCGAGGGAGGGCGGTACGGTCCAGGAGCGGGCGTCATTGCCGCCACAGGGAGCGGCCCGGGCGACGTGAGTCCCCTCTGGCTGGTTCTAGGTACCGATGCTGCCGGGCTCAACCGGGCGGTAGCCCTAATCACCGGGCGGCCGGGGGATCTCGCCCGGCGTGTGGGCGTGGTGGTCGCTCCGAGCGGAGCAGTGGTCCCTCTTCCGGTGGTGAAGGGGTCATGAGGCGCGGCCGGGCGGCGCCGGCTTCCCCGGTCCTGCATCCGGTGAGTGCTCTCACCCATGCCGGCGTGCTGGTGCTTTTCCTCCTGCTTTATGCACACCCGGTGCTTCTTTTGCTGCTGGCCCTCCTCCCGGGCCTTACCCTGGCGGCGCGCGGAGAAATCCGCGCTTGGCGGCGGCAGCTGGCCTGGGGGCTGACCTTTGCCCTTTTCATTGTTGCGTTTAACGGGCTCTTCGGCGGGGTGGGGTCTACGGAAGTCTTCAGCTTTTTCCTGCCTCTTGTCGGCCGGCGCACTATTTACCTCGAGCGCCTGGTGTACGGTTTGGCTATGGCGTTTCGCCTGGCCGGCATCATCGGGGCGTTCGCTTTGGCCGACGACCTGGTGGATCTTGAGCGCCTTCTCTATTTTTCGCCCTTCGCCGGCCGGAGCAGTCTCACCGCCGCTCTTACCTTAAGCCTGATTCCCCGCCTGAATCGTTCGGCCCGCACGCTCCTTGAAGTTCAGGCCAGCCGGGGAGCTCCACTTACGGCCGGAGGCCTGCGCCGGGGCATGAGGGCAGCAGGCCCGCTTCTTGCCGCCCTTACTGAGACGGCGCTGGAGGATTCGCTGGACATGGCCGAAGTGCTGACTGCCCGCGGCTATGGCAGCGGGCGACCGACCAATTTCCGGCCGGAGCGCTGGCACCTGCGCGATTCCATCATTCTCCTCGGCACCGTCTCCGCCCTGGCTGTTGGGCTGGCAGGGGTGCGTACGGGTGCGACTTCCTTCACGTACTACCCTGCCCTTGTGGCACCGGCTTGGGCCGACTTCCTGCCGGTTCTGGCCGGCGTCTTGGGCGGGCTGGGCGTTCCGGCATTCATTTTTTGGGGGTGGCGGCGTTGCCGCTGGTTGCGTGTGACCATTTAACTTACTTTTATCCCGGTGCCGCCTGCGCGGCCCTAAAAGACATCGATCTGGCCGTGAACCCGGGCGAATTTGTCCTCATCTTAGGTGGCTCCGGGAGCGGCAAGTCCACGCTCCTTCGTTTTCTCGCCGGCCTGGCGCCCGCTTTTTCCGGCGGGCGCGTGCGCGGGCGCGTCCTTTTTAAGGGGCGGGACATGGCGGAAATTAAGCGGCGGGAACTCGTCCGCCGCATCGGTTTTGTCTTTCAGGACCCGGACCGGAGCCTGCTCTTTCGTGACCTCGAGGCAGAGGTGGCCTTCGGCCTGGAAAACGCCGGTTTTCCACCCGCTGAAATCCGCCGGCGCGTGGCCGAGACCATAAGCGCCCTGGGCCTGAGCGAGTATCGAGGCGTGCCCCTTACCGAGCTTTCCGGGGGCCTGAGACAAAAAGTTACCCTGGCGGCGGCCCTGGCACTTAGGCCGGAACTCCTCCTTCTCGACGAGCCCACGGCCGAGCTCGACCCCGTGGCGGCTGCAGACTTCTTCCATGTGCTGAAGGATCTTAACGCGGATTTCGGGCTTACCGTGGTCCTGGCCGAACAACGTGCCGACCGTTGCCTACCCCTGGCCGACCGGGTGGTGGTACTGGAAGAAGGACGAATTGCCTGGCAGGGTCCGCCGCGGGCGCTCGCCCGCTGGGCCTGGCCGCAGCATGCCTGGCTTCTCCCGCCGGTGCCGCGGCTATTCGCCAGCTTGAACGCCCCGGCAGCACCGCTTACTGTAAAAGAAGGGAAAAAGCTGCTCAAGCTTCTTCCCGAGCTCGGCCGGGCGCTGCCGCTTCTTTCGGGCGAACGGCGTGAGCGGGCGGCTCTCCGGACTTCGTCGCCGCCGGAAAGCCGGGGTGCTGAGCGGGCGGCGCGGCCGGTGGCCGTGCTGGAGCGCGTCCAGGTAGTCTACGCGGGCGGAGTAGAAGCCCTGCGCGAAGTAGACCTTACCCTCGAGGCCGGGGAGCTGGTCTGCATTCTGGGCGAAAACGGCGCGGGAAAGAGCACTCTGCTTCGGGTGCTGGCCGGGCTTACGCTCCCCACGCGCGGCCGGGCGCTGGTGCTGGGCCGGGATACGCGGCGGGCGAAGGCCGGGGTGCTGGCGCAAGGGGTCGGCTACCTGGCCCAGGACACCACGGCCTATCTTGTCGCCGAGACGGTAGCTGAGGAAGTGGCCAGCACCCTGGAGAACCTCGGCCGCCCCGACGCCACGCGCGTCGCCGCCGAACTCGCTCTGTTTCATCTGGAAGAAGTGGCCGGGCGCAACCCGCGCGACCTCAGCCTGGGGCAGCGGAAGGCAGTGGCTCTGGCGGCCACCCTGGTGCGCGATCCGGAACTTATCCTTTTAGACGAACCCACGCGCGGCCTCAGCGCCGACCGGCGGGAGGAGCTGGGCCGGGTGCTGCGGGAGTACGTCCGCGCCGGGCGAGCGGTGGTGGCCGTGACCCACGATGTGGAATTTGCCGCCCAGTGGGCCGACCGGGTCATCTTTCTTTTCGGCGGCCGGGTTGCGGCGGACGGGCCACCGGCCGCGACCTTTGCTGCTTCGCCCTTTTACGCACCCCAAATTCAGCAGCTCCTCGGCGATCTCTTTCCGGAAGTTATGGAGCCCAAGCAGGCCTATGAAATCCTCAGCAGGGTGGTGGCCGGAAGTGCTTGAATACTTCCTCACCCTACCTTGGTCTCTGCTTTCTCTGGGCCTTCTTCTCTTAGCCCTTTTTCTCTTTGCCCTATTATACGAGCGGCGGCGCGAGAGCCGTGAAGTGCCGGTAGTGGCTGCCCTAGCGGCACTGGCGGCCGCCGGGCGTATTCCCTTTGCGGCCATTCCCAACGTGCAGCCGACCACCTATCTCGTTCTCCTGGCCGGTTTCGTTTTTGGCCCCGTGCCGGGCTTTACCGTCGGGGCCACGGCAGCCTTCGCCTCCAATTTCTTTCTTGGACAGGGGCCCTGGACCCCCTGGCAGATGCTGGCCTGGGGCTTGGCCGGGGCGAGCGGGGGTTGGCTGGGGCGCGCCTGCCCGCGGGCAGGCGCGCGCACTTTCGCCGTGCTGGGCTTTTTCTGGGGCTATCTCTTCGGAGCCATCATGAACGTCTGGAATTGGTTAACTTATGTATATCCCCTAGACCTCACCACCTTCTTGGCCGTGGCAGCGAGCAGCATCTGGTTCGATACCCTTCACGCCGTGGGAAATGCTCTCCTGGCCCTCCTCCTGACCGATCGCCTCCTGCAACGGCTGCTCAGGTTCCGCGCTCGGCTGCGGGTAGAGGTGCTCCGCGAGGCTCCGTGAGGCCGGATCACCGGGCCGGCGGACCAAGGAGACCCGCAGGGCGCGGCTTAAAAGTATCAAGGAAAGGAGAATCGACGCATGCAGAGGTCGGTGCGAGCTTGGCGATCCCTTCTAGGGAGCTGGTTGGTGCTCTTTCTACTCCTTATTATGCCGGCTGCGCAGGCCGCTCCCGCGGGGGACGCCGTCCAGGCGGCGGCCGCCCGTGGTCTGGCTTATCTAAAAAGCGTGCAAAACGCCGACGGCGGTTTCCCTGCCCAGCCCGGCGGCAAAAGCGACGGCTTGGTCACCGCTTGGGTGGTGCTGGCCCTTCGCGCCCAGGGGGAGGACCCGGGCGCAGCGGCCTGGGCGAAGGGCGGCAATACCCCCCTCACCTTCCTCTTGAACGATAAAGAACCCGGGGAGGCTACCACCGACTACGCGCGCATCACTCTGGCGGTGCTGGCGGCGGGGGGAGACCCGCACCGGGTAAGAGGGCGCAACCTCCCGGCGCTCATTGCTCTTCGCCAGCGGCCGGACGGCTCCTTCGGCACGGAGGCGGAGGAAGGGCTTATAAACGCCACGGTTTGGAGTGTGCTGGCGCTTAAGGCCGCCGAGGGCACCGTCCCGCGCGAAGCGGCCGTAAGAACATGGCTTCTTAACCAGCAGAACGAAGACGGCGGCTTCTCTTATGCCAGCGGCCTACCCAGCGACGTGGACAACACCGCGGCCGCTATCCAAGCTCTGGTGGCGCTCGGCGAGCGGGGCAGGCCGCTCAGCCGCGCCCTCGCCTTCCTGCGCCAGGCCCGCGCGGAAAACGGGGCCTGGGCTAGCTTTACGAGCGGCCCGAACGTGGCCAGCGCCGCCTGGGGCCTCCAGGCCCTGGCTGCCTCCGGCGAGGATCCTGCCGCCGCGCCTTGGACGGTAAACGGGGCGGGGCCCGTATCCTACGTTCTCTCCCTCCAGGAGAAAGATGGCTGCTTCGCCTACACCCCGGGTGTGCGCTCCCAACCTGTCTGGATGACGGCACAGGCACTCCTCGGGCTTTCCGGCCTACCCTTTCCTACGGCGGCCGGGTTCCGCGACGTGCCTCCCGGCACGCCTCTGGCCCAAGCGGTGCATAAGCTCCTCCGGCGCGGTGCGGTTTCCGGGTACAGCGATTTTGCCTTCCATCCTGAGGATTCTCTAACCCGGGCCCAATTCGCCAAAATGCTGGTCGCGGCTCTCGGCGAAGATAAGGTGAGCCCGGGCAGCGGCGGGGCCGCGTCGGCGTTTGCCGACGTTCCGGCCTGGGCCGTGCCGTACGTTAACGCCGCCGCGGCGCGCGGCTGGCTGCAGGGGGTGGCGCCCGGCCGCTTTGCCCCGAATGAGCCGGTAACGGGGGCGCAGGTGGCGGCGGTGCTCCTTCGCGCCACGGGGCGGGTGAGCCAGGTGCCGGTAACAAACCCCTGGTACGCCGGCTACGTGGCCGCCGCCCGGGAGGCCGGGCTCCTTTGGACCGGTTTTGACCCGTTGGCCCCGGCCACGCGCGCCCAGTGCGCTCAGGCTCTGGGGGCAATACTCCCGTAAAGGAGAGGGCTTCCTGCAGGTTTAACCAAGTCCGGTGCTTGGGCCGCAGCGGTACGGCCTAAGCACCGGGCTTTTTGTCCGTGGCGCAGCTAAAGACCTGAGGTATGCCTATGAAAAGCAAAAAGGAAATTCGGCTGCAAGAAAAGAATAGGTAGGGCGTAATACCACCCACGAGGAGGAGCAGAATGCCGGCTACGCGCATACTTCTCATCCGCCACGGCGAGACCGAGTACAACCGCACGGCCCGCATCCAGGGCCAGCTCGATGTAGAACTTTCCGAAAAAGGCCGCCGGCAGGCGCATCTTCTAGGCCGGCGCCTGCGGCACGAAAAAATTGCCGCCGTTTACGCCAGCGACCTGAAGCGGGCACGGGAGACGGCCCAGATCATCTGCGAGGAGACGGGCCTTTCTATCGCCGGTTTCCGGGAAGACCTGCGCGAGATTAAGTTCGGGCGCTGGCAGGGCCACACCATGGCCGAGGTGGAGGAACTTTATCCGGAGGACGTGGCCTTCTGGCGACTAGATATCACCAACCATGCCCCGCCCGGCGGCGAGTCCTACGCCGCCATGCGCGAGCGCGGCTGGTGCGCCGTAACCGAGCTCGCGGCAGCCCATCGGGGAGAGACGGTGGCCATCGCCACGCACGGGGGCATCGTCAAGGCCGTCCTCTGCACCGTCCTCGGCATCGACCTGGCCGACCGGCGGCGCATCGTCGTAGACAACGCTTCCTTGAGCATCATCGAACTTACCACCGAGGGCTGGCGCGTCCAAACCATGAACGACACCTGCCACTTGGGCGACCTCACCAGCGCCATAAGTAAGCCCTGGTCCGAAGCCTAAGAGCGCCGTTACCGCCTTTTTGCCGGCGGGAAGGAATAAGGCTTCCCCTTGACGAATTGATCACCCCGAGGGCAACTCAAAAAGGTCTCCCGGGGGTGAATTTGGTCCATGAAAAAGGTATCCCGACTACGGGTGCCGGCAGCGGTTATGGTGGGCCTCATGGTCCTCTTTTCGGCAACCGCCTCCGCCTCGGCGGCGACCGATTCGGTGGAGCTGAGCTTCAGCGTAACTAGCGAAGAGCCGCCGTCTTTTAGCTCTCCGGAACTCGAGGCAGGCGCTCTTCAGACGGGAGCCAATGCTTTCACTTTAATCCTGGCCAACCCTTCCACAGGCAAAGATTACCAAGCAACGGGCGTACAGCTCACGTTGAGCGGGGCGGCCGAAGGTGACGTGCTCTTGGAGAAGGAGGAAACTGGCGGTACCTGGTCTACGCTCAGCCTGGCTGCGATCGGCCAAGATCTTGCCACTGAGCTGATTCCAACTGGTGCACTGACCCGAGGGAGCAGCACAGGGCTGAACCTGCGCCTTACTCTGGCGGCGCCTCTCCGGGGCAGGACGATAGGGATTAAAGCCGTGGCTTTCGACAGGAGCGTAGAGCCTTCCCAACCCATTGCCGGGGCCGAAAAAAGCTTTTCCGTAGAGGTGAAAGGCCCGGCGGTTACCCTTGGTCCTACGCTTCCGTCCGGAAGCCCGCCGACCTTTGGCGAGGGCCAGGAGGCGGTGGTGGATCTTACGCTTCAAAATCCAACCGAGGACGACTACCAGAATCTAAGCCTCTGTCTTACCCTGAGCGGCGTGCCCGAAAGCGTGCCCCTAAGCGGCACGGGCGCCCTCAAGATCGTGCAGGCTGATGGTGATAGTCTGCAGCCGGTTCAGCTTGAACGCGATGCGTCCGGCAACATAAAGGTTATTGTGGACCCGCCGGAAGGGTTGGTCCTAGGTGCGGGCGAGAGCAGAGTGATCACCCTGAACATAACCTGGCCCGCGGCGAGCGCCGGGACGTACACCTGGAGCACGACCCTTTTGGAGCGTCTTCCGGCCGGCGGCGACTGGCCGGTTGCAGTTGATACCCAGGGGGAATTTACCGTTGTGGCGGTCAATCCCGCGGCCCGGCTCAGCACCAACCGGTCCGGTTTCGGAGCAATTCCCGTGGGCGCTTGGTCGGCGCCCCTTGAGCTTACGATTACCAATACCGGTAATGTAGCCGTAAACTTGCTCATCTCCTGTTCGGACACCGCCGACGGCAAGTACAAAGTGGGTCAGGATTTTTACGTCAAAGCTCGTACTCCGGGCGGGCAGGAAATTTTATTAAACTCCGGCTGGCAAAAAATAACGGGAAATCCCCTTCTACCGCAGGACAGCTTAAAGATCAGCCTTTTCCTGAAACCAGTCCAGTCTGCGATGGTTTCCGGTACCTACCAGATTGCGATCAAGGTAGATGCCCAGAAAGCGTAATACTTTGGGAGATACCAGCATGCGGGCGAGAAAAAAGCGCTTTGCCGTGCCCCTTCTTTTGCTTGGCTGCCTTATTTTTTCACCTGGATTTTCTCACGGGTGGATTGCGGGACGTTTTTACAAACCGGCGGCCGTAGTGTGGGCAGAGGGGCGTTTGGCATCAAATGAGGCCCACCTGTTCTTTTCCGTCTTGCCGCCGGAGGAAGACAGGGTGGCCCCTCCGCAGGGGGAAGGATCAGGGCAAGAAGATCCCTCGACTCCCCTTCCGGCTACGGTTCCGGCTTCCCACTGGGTAGCCGCCGAACTTGCGGCCCTGATGGAGCGGGTAAATCTCGATGTGGTTCTGGGCGGGCCGCTACACCCGGATGAGCATCTAACCAGGGGCGAATTCGCGTACTTCCTGGGCCGCATTTTTGATTTGGTGCAGGGTGAGGGGACGTTTCAGGAGGCCGAGGCCGCCGCTGACGGACGGCCTTATCCCTTTTTAGATGTTCCGCCGGAGGCGCCGTACGCCCCTCGCTTGGCCGACCTACACCGGCTTGGGCTTCTTACCGGCACCGGCCCGGGACGGTTTTCCCCGGAACGGCTCCTGACGCGCCTGGAGCTTATGGCCGTGGCCGGGCGAGTGGTACGCTTGGGCGTTGAGAGTGATGGCGCAGGGCAACCTCTCACACCAGGGCCGATACAGGTGCTGGACCTGGCACCGAACGGCGGCTCTGTCCTGGCCGTGTACAAAGACGAGGTGCTGGTACCCGACTGGGCGCGGGCGGATGTGGAACTTGCTGTGGCGGCGGGAGTTATCCGTGGACGGCCTGGGGGTGTGCTCGTCCCTCACGTTCCGGCCACCCGGGCCGAGGCTCTGGCCGTGTTCGCCCGTTTGCTGCAGCGGCTGCCGGTGAAGGAGCGCTGACCGTAAGACAATAATAAGCCCCGCTCTTTTTGATGGAGCGGGGCTAAAGGGCAAAAGCAATGCCCCTAGCGGATTGTGAACTTGCTTTTCAGCACTTCCCAAAACTTCGGCTCCTCAAAGCCGAGGCGCCAGAGGGCGATGCCGCCCAGCTTATACTGGGCTACCAAATCCAGTTTTCCGGCCAGGCTCGAGGCGTTTTCAAACCAGACCTCGCGGGCGTAACTTCCGGGCCAATAAGTGAAGTGCGGGCTCTGGGCGGCGACATCCCACTTGATGGTGGCGCCGTAGCGTGCCGCTAAAGCGACGGCTTGCTCGGCCGTTACGGCTCGGCCTCCTCCCCAGCCACCGGCCGGCCAATCATAGCCGTAGGCCGCGAGGCCCAGACGAATCTTTTCCGGCGGAATTACCTGTACGGCGTATTCAACCACCTGCTTCACCCAACCCAGAGAAGCCACCGGTCCGGCCGGACCGCCGCTCCAGTGCTCATCATAGGCCATGATCATGATGGCATCGGCCAGCTGGCCCAGCGCCCGATAATCGAAGGCCCCTGACCAGGCATTGCCGGGATCGTCCCAGGTCTTGGCGGGGACGGACAAAGTGACCTGGTATCCGTCGCGGCCCAGCTCGGCTTTGAGCTCCCGCACGAAGGCGGTGTAATAATCCCGGTCGCCGGGCGGGACGTTCTCAAAGTCGATGTTTACTCCCGCATAGCCGCCGCCCCGCACGAGGCGCGCAATATTCATGACGGCCGTTTGGCGCAACTTGGGGTTGGAAAGGAACGCGTGGACGAGCTGTGCGTCAAAAT
>JASKLG010000042.1 GCA_030153805.1 Bacillota bacterium
CTGCGCAGTAGACTTCTTCCGGTCGGCCGCGGCCGTGTCTACTCCGTGCGGGATCGCCTTCCCGCCGATGCTCAAGTTAAGCTCTTCCCTCCGGTGGCCGGCGGCTAAAAAAGCGCAGCCGCCTAAGGACGGCCCGTGAACCCCTGCCTTCGCCTTAGTGCTTCAGAAAGTACCAGGGAACCAGCGTATCGGCCGGCAGGCCCTGACCGTGCAGGTAGGCGCTGGTGTGTTGTTCTTCTTTCTCTCCTTTAACGTAGCCGTGATCGCCGAAAAGGAGAAGTCCCGACCCTTCCGGCACTCCTGCCAAGAAGGGATGGAGCTCGCGCTCGGCCGCCATTTCCACCTCCGCGAGGAAGGTGAGATAACCGGCCGGTGAAGTGTGGACTTTTTCGTCGATAAAGTTAAAGCGCAGTATTTCGCTCGCCGGCCAATCCCGCGTGCTCCTCAAGTACGGTAGGTCGGACAAAGCCACCTCCGTCGCTGGCGTTATGCGCCCGTTAAAGCCGGCGGCGCACAAGAAGCCGAGCTGTACCTCCGTAACCGGCGGCGGATAGGCCCAGATCAAGCCTCCACTTACGATCTGCCAGCCTCCCCGGGCCAAGATGTCCCTGAGGAGCAGTTCACCCAGGTCGGGGCGCAGGCCGTCGAGAAAGACGAGGTAGAGCCCGGCCGGGTGCGCGGCTGGCTGAAATTCAGGCCGCTGAAGCAGCCCGTCTAGGGTAAGCGGCAGGCCGGGTCGCCCCTCAAGGGGCTTTTCCGGTTGCCAATGGGCGGCCGTAAACGTGCGGAAGGACTGCGCATAAAGTTTACCTACCCGGTTGGCGCGCTCGGCATAAGTGGCCAAAGGGAAGCCGGCGTAAAGCCCGGCCGCTTTAAGATAGACTTCGGCCTGGGCGAGGTAGAGATCAAGGCGCGCAAGGAGCGGCGTCCGTTCTTCCCAAAGGGCAAATTCTCCGGGGAGCGGTGCCCCTTCAAGGGCGAGCAGTGTGCCCTGGAGGCGGAGGGCGGCACGGCAGCCGGCCAGCACCGCTTCGATCCCGGTGAGAGGGCGAACGGCCGCCAGGAGGCCTTCTTCCTCGTTCAAGGTCTGCAGCGCCGACTGCACTTCGTCCGGCGGTGCGGCGGCCAGGCGGGAGAGGAAAGGGCGGGCTCTGCCTTCCGCCTGCACTGGGTTTTTCTCCCGGGCAACGGCCGCCAGGAGGTCGGCCAGGTCTTCCGCACCTGTAGGCAGAAAAGCGGGCTCTTCTTCCCGCGCCAGGGGCACTTCCTTCTCCCGCCCGCCCTCCAAACGAACGTAACACCCGTCGCTAAGGTCGCCGGGGCCGCGCAGCCATTCTTGGAAAATGGCCTCCAGGCGCTCCGGCGTAAAGCTTCTGCCCACGAGCTTCTCGTAAAGTTCGTCCAGGTTGCGGCGCACCACCAGGGCGCGGCGCGCCAGAGCCTGCCTAAGAAGGGCTAAGGTGTTCCGGTTCAAAATTGCCGCCAGGCGCGCCGGGAGGTCGGCATCCTCCGGCGTCACTTTCAGGAGTTCTTTGAGCGGTTCGGCCTCCTTCCCCCGGCCGACTTCAGCCAGCGCCGCCGCCAGACTTTGAATTTCCGCTCTTACTGCCGGCGCGCGGAGGGCCGCAACGTACTCGCGCACCCCGCGTTCTATTGTCTGCGCGAGTTCGCTCACCGGCGGCAGGCTCACATGCTGCCCCAGGGTGAAGCCACAGCGGCAAACCGGCAGGGCCACCAGGTCTTCGCCGCCGCGCGGGCAGGCCAGATTAAGGATCCGGGCCAGCTCCCTGTCTACCTTGACCTTGTCGTCTGGAACGGAGAGGGATTCCAGCGGGGCCAGGCTACTCAGCACCCGGTACGCCTGACTTTCCCTGAGGGCCGCGTACGGCTCAAAGCGCGCTGGCCCCACCTCACGGTTATGGGCGGCAATGTACTCGCGCCGGTACTCCTCTTGAAAAGCGCTGAAGCCGGCACTCAGCCGCTCGCGGTACTCCGACTCCAGGATGACCGCCTCGTCCGCGAGCATGTTGAGTAAGGTGGCCCGTTGGCGCGCAAGGTCTGAGTCGGGCGGAAGGGTAAGCGCAGGGTCAGTAAGATAACGATGAATGAGGATGAAGCGCTCGGCGTAATTTTCTAGGAAGGCGGCCAGCTCGTTTAGCCGCTCGAGATAACGGTCCAGGTACGGTTCACTTCGGCAGGCGGCCAGAAAGCGCTCCAGCCCTTCACGGCTGCCGTAAGAGGTCTTGATCTCTCCGGCCAGGGCTTCCAAGCGGCCGAGCTCGTTCTCGCTCCGCTCAAGGGAAAGGGCCGCCAGCGCCGGGGAACTCTTGAGCTCGGCTAGGCGGGCGCGCACCGCCTGGATCTTAGCGAGAAGCTCTTTTTTCCACTCGACCAAAAAGCCCCAAACCTCTTGCTGGAGTCCGGCCGTAAAGCTGCCGCGCTTAAGCCGTGCCGGCAGGAAAGAGAGGCTGATGAGCTCTTTTTGCAGCTCCGGCGTAAGTATCTGTCCCCGCCCTAAAGCGTCGATTTTGCTAAATGTGTAAGGGCTGATCTGGCTCGTTCCCAAGCGCCGGCCTTCGCGCCATGCCTCCAAGTTGCCGCTGGCGATGAGGGCCAGGATAAGAAGCTGGAAAGATTCGCGCGTAAGCCCAAACGGGCCATGGCGCAGGAGGGTGTATACTTCCGCCAGCGGCCGCGGTCCCTCGGCCACGGCCTCAACGACCGTGCGGACAAGCTCGCTGCGCCCTGGGTCGATGTTTAATGAGAGAGTACGCCCCTGCTTCTTTACCAGGCCAAGGGGCAGCAGGGCCCCCTCAATGGCCGCGGCCAGGCGCCCGGTGCGGCCTTCGGCCTTGTATTCCCCCGGTAGGAGGAATTCTTCCCAAAGGGAAAGGACCGTTCCCGGCGGCAGCGCCGCCAGGGCCGGCGCCACTTCTTGGTGGCGCGGGTAGCGGCGGCTCAGCACGGGCGCGGCGAGTTTCTCGAGCAGGGTGGGAAAGGGCAGGTAGCCCAGCTCCTCCGGCGACACGGGCTCGGCCTCCGGCAGCGTGTACACGCGGCCTTTAAAGTATGCCTGTCGGTAAACCTCGGCCACCTTGAGCCGGTAATCCGGAAGCACGCCCTCCAGGTAGGGCAGGGCCCGCTGGGCGTTGGCCGTCTCGCCTTCCCGGCATTCGGCGGCCAAGAGATCGTAGGCCAAGGCCTCCCGTAGGGTCTCCGTACCCTCCGGTTCCTTCGGCAGCCAAAAGAGAAAGCCCGGGACGCCGGCTTCCGCTACCGCGGGAAGAAGCACCTCCTTGAGGTGCCTGGCCGCCCGCTCCGTTTGAAAGGCCTCGCCCACGATGAGAACGAAGTCCAGTTCGCTCTCTTTAAGCTCGCGCGCCAAATCTTTAATGTGCTCAGCGCTCAGTTCGTCGAGCGCCGTAAGGATGAGGCGCCCGCTTCTGGCCGTGTGTTGCCAGCTCACCGTGCGCGCACTTACCGGCTCCTCCAGCCAGGCTTTCAGCGGCAGGAAGGGTTCGTCCACCCAAGCTCCCAGGCGGGTGAAAACGCGGCGGTCCTCAGGGAGCAGATTCTCCCGGATGTAGGCCAGGCGGCGGCGGACGAAAAGCGAGATGTCGGCTTCGAGGTCGATGCGGTATTCCGGAGAGGCCCCATCCGGCCCCTCGGCACGGCTGAGATAAGGCCCCTCCCTGTACATGCGGTCGAGAAGGTTGGCGATATACTCCTGGTTTACCGCCGGGTCGAGGTCGGTGAGGGTGTATAAGGTGAGCTGAAGCAGGCGGCGCGGGGTGAGGTGCGCTGGGAGGGGAGACATGGCCGCCAGGGCCAGGATTTTTACCAACTTAAGCGCCAGTTCCCTTTCTTCCGGATCGGCCAGGGGGCTGTCCAGTTCCCAGGCCCGAACCACTACTTCGCTGTATGGGTTGGTCTCCGGTATTTCGCGGATGCGGGTGCGGAAGTGATCGAAGATGAGATCGGGCGTAAGGAGGCGGTCCGCCGGGCCGGATAGGAGCCCCGGGAGGCGGCGCGCCGGGTCCCCGGCCAGCTGATAGTGGATGAAATCAACAACGCCGCGGTGCTGTGAGAAGAGCTGCTTTAAATCTTCTAGGAAGCGAACGGTGAGCGGGTGCACGGGGTAAAGGGTCATAAGCTCTTCGCGGCTGAAGGGTAACTCCCCGAGTGCGCGCTTCAAACGTTCGTAAAGGGAGGAAATATAAGGAGCTGCAGGCGGTTTGCGCTGGATGAGGCGGGAGCTGATGAGTTCTTTGATGTGCCGGCCGGAAAGCCGTAGGCGTACCGGATAGCGGTCCTTGATCTTGGCAAAAGCCTCCGGCGCGATGGCCCCCGTTTCCTCCAGGCGCTCCTGGAGGCTGGCCACGATCCAGGCCGGAAACTCTGCCGCCACCTCCCCCAGGTACTGAAGGAAGCGGATG
Source organism: Bacillota bacterium (assembly GCA_030153805.1). Taxonomy (GTDB): domain Bacteria; phylum Bacillota; class DTU030; order DUMP01; family DUMP01; genus DUMP01. The sequence goes on from JASKLG010000042.1 coordinate 4,437, forward strand.
TCCTCGTTAAAGCTTCGCCCATCCGGCTTGGCGCGCAGGAACTCGGAAAGTTCATCGATAATAAGCACCAGGCCGGCGAAGTTTTTTTCGCGCATGATCTCCTTAAGCCGATCAAACACTTCCCCACGGCTCGGGAGGCCTGCCCGTGCGCCGGCCGGGAAAGCGGCGCCCCCTCCCACCTCTCCTAGAGCGGCCTGGATTGCCCTGAGAACGATGTCCTCCAGGTACTCACGACTCCTGTGCTCGACGAGTGACACCGGCACCGTAAGGAAGCGGCGGCCGGCGAGCGGGGCCACGATCTCTCTTAGCCGCCCCTCGAACTTAGCTTCAGGCTGCGAAAGAAGCAAGGTGAGGAGGCTGAGAAGGTGCGACTTGCCGGTGCCGAAGGCGCCCTGCAGAAAGTATCCGCGTCCACGTCCCTGCACTAAGTCGCGGCTCACCGTGCTCAGGGCGAATTCGGCGTCTTCCGTAAGAACGAAGCTCGCCACGATCTCGCGCGCGGCCCCGGCATCCCGTGTATCGCTCAGCTGGATGACCGTTTTTACCGGCGGTACGGTGATGAGTTCGCCCATGTTTGGGACGTTCATTTTTTGGTTTCACCTCCCGCAGCCTTCTCCAGGCGCCGAACGGCGCCCCAGATAGCCCGGCAGTGAGGATAGCGGGCCACCAACTCGCTGAAAAACACGGCCCCTTCGGCGGCACGCCCGGCGGCGGCAAAGGCCTTAATCAGAGCACTGCGCACGACCTGGTCCTCCGGCCGGCGCTCGGCAGCCGCCTTAAGGAGCGGCAGGGCCTCCTCGTACCGGGCCAAGCGGTAGAGGGTAAAGCCGAGCTGTTCGGCGTAAAAGCTGTTTTCCGGAGCTAGAGCATAGGCAGCCCTGTACTCTTCGGCCGCTTCAGCTAAACGCCGTTGACGTTTTAGCTCCTGGGCGCGCCAGGCATGCAGTTCCGCCGCGCCGTGGCCGCGCACCGCTTTGAGCAGTTTTTCCGTCTCCGCCAGCGCATCGGCGCCGGCCAGGCGCGCCTTAAGTTCTAGATAACGGCGGCGGCTGAAGGCGTCCTGGGGGTTGAAGCGGGCAGCTTCTTGATAGGCGGCGACAGCCTCGGCCAGGTTTCCGGCCGCTTCTTCGGCCCGACCAAGAAGAGTATAAAGTGCCGCGTTTTCTCTGTCTTTTTCGATTTCGGCACGGCAAAGGCCGCGGGCCTCCTCCGGCCGCCCCAGCTTAAGGAGAAGGTTCACGCGCCGCCGGAGGAGATATTCGCTGGGCCGTACCTGCCAGGCAAGAGCGAAGATCCGTTCCGCCTCCGTGAGTTCCCCCATAAGCTCCTTGACTTCCGCCTGCGCCGCCAGAGCCGGTCCGTGGGCGGGGTTCTCCGCCAAAACTTCGTCCAGAAGCGTTGCCGCCTCGGCCAGGCGATGGGCTTTGATATACAGCTGGGCGAGTGTGACCATAAGGTAAGGGTTGTGCGGGTAAAGTTCTAGTTTTTCCGTCAGGAGAGTGCAGGCCTCTGTCACTCGCCCGGCCCGCGCCAGCTCCCGGGCTGCACGTACCGCTTCGCCCACGGCAATAAACTCGCCTTTCGCCATCGCTCAGTTCTCCTTCGAAGGCATCTTGAGATTATTCTGCCTCCGTCCGTGTAATTCCTGCCTACCGTACTAGCAAAAAAACCGCCTGCATAGGCCGGCTGTGCAGACGGTAGACCCCCAAGCCGCCCGGGGCGCCACCAAAGCAAAAAAACTTCGGCACTCGGGCATCCTCCTGCGGCGCAAACGACCTGAGCACGAACGAACTCGACTCGCTCGGCGCTCAGGCTGGGCTCGGTCCTTCGGGCCGGAGTCAGCCTTCGCTTTCCCTCGCTCGCCTGCGTTCTTTTGAATGGGGGTACGTAATGCGCCGTGCGGGGGATAACCCTCGGCCCCAGTACTACCGAACAGCTGTGAGGGTAACGTTTTTCAAGGCGGGCCACAGACACCCTAGCTCCGTGAACCAGCCAGGAGCGCCCGGTTTACTCCGAGGAAACCGGCCAGGATGGTATTTACCGCCTCTTCTTCGCTGAGGCCAAGAGTCATCAGCTTAAGAAGCTGTTCACCGGCGATGCGGCCGATGGCTGCCTCGTGGGTAAGCTCCGCCTCCGGGGAGGCAGCGTGTAGTTCCGGCAGCGATGAGATTTCGGCCTGGTCCATGATGAGCGAATCGCAGGCCACATGTCCCTTTGCCCTTGCACGACCGGTAAGGCGCGCCCGGAAAATTTGGCGCGATTGGCCCCTGGCTACCGAACGGGCCAGGACCTCGGTGCTGGCTCCATTTCCCCTGAGTTCAACGGAAATAAAGGAATCGGCCGACTGTTTTCCGGTGGTGAGCACGCTTTCGCGGATAACCAGGTGAGCACGGCCCGCTAAAGTAGCCTCCGTTTCCCTCACGGTGCCGTCTACCCCGCTGATCTGCACCAGCTCGAGCTCCGCCTGGGCGCCATCTTCCAGGATAAGAATTGTCTTCGGATTTAACACCCGTTCCCCTGTTCCCGGTCCTTGGCCGTAGTGGCGTTCCACGTAGCGCATCCGGGCCCCGCGGCGCAAGATGAATTCGTGGATACCGTCGTGCTGGCTCTTTTCTTCTCCCGGGTTGTGAATCCCACAGCCGGCCACCACCAGCACATCGGCATCCTCTCCGATGTCGAAAGTATTATAGACCACATCCTTTAGCCCGGAAACTGTGAGGAGAACAGGAATATGGACAGATTTCCCTTTCGTGCCGGGGGCGACAAAGATGTTAATCCCCGGCTTATCCTTCTTGCTTTCGACCTGAATTTCGGGCGTAGAGGCGCGGGCAATAAGTTCCCCATTACGCCGAATGTTATAGGCACCGCCGGGCACGCCGTGCAGTTCGGCGATGGTAGCGAGCAATTCTTCATCGATAGCACTCAGCTGCACCACGCTCACCTCCGCATTCATTCCCCCAGCGGCAGGCCAGGTCTTTTTCCAGCTGCGGCCATACTCGATCTGGCGGTCCGGCCTCGACAAGCCGGCCCTCCTCTAAAAGGAGCACCTCGTCCGCCTGTTGCAGGAATTTTTCACTGTGGGTGATGACGAGGGAGATCACTCCCTGCCCTCGCCGGGCGGGGGCCGCTACCAGATCCAGCAACCGCTCCTGCACCCAGAGGTCCACTCCTGCCTCGGGTTCGTCAAAGATGGCCAGGCGCGGCCGGCGGGCCAAGGTGAGGGCAACTTCCAGGCGCTTGGCTTCTCCGCCGGAAAGCCCGCTGCCGGCTTCCCGCTCCAGGTAGTCGGCCGCACACAGTCCGACCTGGGCCAGGTAGGCAGCCGCCCGACCGTCGGCGCCGGCTAAGGCGAACAGGTCTTTAATCTTAAGCCCTTTAAAACGTACAGGTTGCTGGAAGGCGTAGGCAATTCCCTCCCGCGCCCGGGCCGTAATGTCGAGGTCGGTAATATCGCGTCCTTCCCAAAGGATGCGGCCGGACGTTGGGCGCACCAGGCCCATGACGGCCTTGGCCAAGGTAGTTTTACCGCTACCGTTGGGCCCGGTAAGTGCATAAACCCGCCCAGGCAAAAGTTCCAAGTTAATATTCTTCAGGATGTCTTTTTGCCGTCCGTTTTCCCCTACGCTTACTCCGAGGTTTTCGAGCGTCAGCAAAGCTCGGCCTCCTTCGTTTCCCGAGTAAACCTACCAGTTCACTCAAGATTATAGCCCAACAAAGGACTCAAAGCAAGGCATTTGCTAAATAAAAGGCCCCGGCGCTGCCGTTCAGGGGCAGCCGGTCCGCACGGCGTAGGCGAATTCCGCCGGGAGACCAGCCGCCAAAATGGCGGCAGCCGCCGCCTCTACGTCGTATGGGACTTTCACAAACTCCACCTCAATTCCTTCGCCGATGGTAAGAAGGGCGTACACTGCCTGCGGATCCCCATGCTTGGGCTTCCCCACGCTCCCGGCGTTAACGATGGCATGGTGCCTAAAGGTACGGAAATAAGGCTTGTGAGTGTGGCCGATGAGAAGAAGATCCGCCTGGCAGGCTGTAGAGGTGTGTGTTTCGCTCTGCCGTGCCCCGGCATGAATCGCGTATTCCACCGCCCGGTCAGGCGCGAAGACGGTGCCCCAAACCTCATCCGGCGTATCCTCAAACAGGTACTCATTCAGACGGCGAGGGCTGCCGTGTACGGCCAGCGTTCTTACCCCGCCGAGATCGAGCCATAGCTCTCGGGGAAGCTGCCGGAGATATGCCTTGTTCTCCTCTGTGACCTGCTCCTGGGTCCAGGCAAGGGACCTTTCTCCGGCAAGGAGAGCTTCCTCGGTAGGAAAGTCGCAGCCGCAGGCAGGAAGGTCAAAGCTTACGCTTTCGTCATAGTTCCCCATAACCGTAGGAATAGCCCGCTCCCTAACGGCGGCGATCACTTCGTTAGGGAAGGCTCCGTAGCCCACCAGATCTCCCAGGCAGAGGATTTGATCGACACCCCGTTCTTGAATGTCGGCCAAGACCGCTTCTAAGGCGTGAATGTTGCCATGGATGTCTGCGAGAATCGCCACGCGCACGCTTTTTCTCTCCCTTATGCTAGATTCGCAAGGCGTATTTTAATTTTACTTGGCGGGACTCGGCCCGTCAAGGCTCTTTGCGAAAACTTAATATCACTTCGTGCCTAGGATATCGGGGAGGGGAAGGTTTTGCCGGGCAGCCTCCTTAAGGACGGCAATCTTGCAAGCCACTACCGCCCAAAGGCCGTACCTTTCGCCGAAAAGGCGCAGGAGCTTATCCAGCACCTCCCGTCCGGGCCCGGTATAGCTTAAAACTTCGCCTTTCGCGTCAACCCTAATTCCGGCTTCAGGGAGGAGGGCTAGGGTCTTTTCCGGGCCGAGTACTCCCATTTCCCGGCGCACCACCATGGAGATGAGATCTTTATACGCGTCCACCCGGGCCACCTCCTAGTCCAGCATGTAGTCGCCGCAGTCCAGGTTCCGGAGAATATCAATGTACCGGCGAGGATTATCCCGGATGATGGAGCCGTGCTGGGGTGCAATGAGATTAATCTCTAGCCCATCCAGCTTGGCCATGGCACGGGCCAGAATTTCGCGCGCCGGCATATAGTTTTCGTGGAAGGCCTTCATGGCCTCGTCATAGTACTCCCCTGCGTATAGGGACCAATCGTAGGAAAAAGCGCCGAAAAGGTCGCCGGAGAAGAGAATCTTCGTTACGGGGTCGTAGGTCATAAACATGCCGGGGAAGTGAAGGTAAGGGGCAAAGATGAACTTCAGTTCTCGGCCGCTTTTTAACGTAAGCCGCCAGCCATTTTGGTCCACATGGTAAAAGGGCGAGCGCAGTCCGTAATGCTGGATAAGAATGGCAGCACGTGAGTGGGTAGCAATCTTAAGATCCGGCCCGATAATCTCTTCAAAGCGGGGAATGGCGGCGCACAAATCCGGATCCTGATGCGAGACAATGATGGTCTTTATCCGCCGGGGGTCCACAACGCTAAGCACCTTGCGCAAAACGATAGGGAAGTGCGGTACAGAACCAGGTTCGATGAATACCGCCTCGTCGCCGTCCAGGATCAGGTACGGGTTGCAGCGCAGCCCGGCGGCTTCGTCGTCAAAGCCGACCCAGTAGACGCCCGGCGCAATTTCCACCGCCTGGTCCAACTCGAGATCTGCCACAGCGACTCCTCCTCTTGATTCTACTAGTAACTAATTCCATTTTATTAAAGCAGCCTAGCCTTGTCAACTTAGCATGTGTTATGTTTATGACAAAGTTAGACGCCTTTATCCCGCTTCTCCGGGGTTTACGAAAGCCTTTTAAAGCCGAATTAAGGGAATACTACCGTCCGCTGGTTGTCGTTTCGTGTCGAAATTCTAGGCTTAATGGAAATGTAATCTAATTCCGCTTGACTTGTTTCTGTTTTTGTATGATAATGTAGACAATGCAGGGGTATCCTAAAGTTTCGGAAGGAGGTCGAGAACATGAAGCGGAGACTGGAAGCCCTGGTCAAGGAGCGCGACCAGCTCCTCGACGAATGGGCAAATGATAAAGACAGCCGCCTCAAGCTCCTTGTTCGGCTCATGGATCTCGAGGATGAAATCGCCGAAGAGCGCTCCGCCTAACGGCAGTCTTAGAAAAAGAAAGGACCCGGAAAACGTACTTCCCGGGTCTTTTCTTTTTCTGCTTTTCGCTCTGCCCCAAAATAATTACCCCGCTGCCCTGGTAAATTACGCTCGATGCCACTACGTGTCCACTTCGTCACCGGCCCGCCGACGACGGACGACGCTCAGCCGGGTAAGCCAAATGCTTACTTCGTAAAGAGCAAGCATGGGCACAGCCATGAGAACCTGGGAAAAAACGTCGGGTGGCGTGAGTACGGCAGCCACAACAAAGATGAGGAGGATCGCATACTTTCTCTGCCGCCTCAGGCCCTCGTAAGTGACCAAGCCAAGATGCGCGAGAAAGAAGATACCCAATGGCAGCTGAAAAATGACACCAAAAGAAAGGAGTATGCTCGTAACAAAGGAAATGTAGCGGCTATAAGAAAAGAGGGGGAGAAGATTGGGAGTAGCGAAGCCCAGCATGAAGCGAAGGGCCAGGGGTAAGACGGCGTAATAGGCAAACGCCACCCCCAAGAAGAAAAGAACGCTGGAAAAAAGAACCAACGGCCAAACCCGCGCCCGTTCGGAACAACTAAGGCCGGGGGCAACGAATGCCCAGGCCTGGTGGAGGATATACGGGGCGCTGACAATTAGGCCTACCAAGAACGAAATCTTGATATCGGTCATTAAGGCCTCGGCAGGGCTGAGATAACAGAGGTTGATACTCCCTGCAGGTCGGGTAAAGAAAGCCCTGGTTCTCTCTGCATAAGCGTAGGCCACACAAGAAACCGCAAGAAGCACTAAAAGAACGCGGATGAGCCTTCGTCTTAGCTCCGCCAGATGCTCCACCAGGGTCATGCGCAGTTCCGACAAGGGATAAGTCCTCCTAAGATGCAGCGTCAGTGGACGCCGTTCCTTTGTTTATTCTTCCTGCCGGTCTTCGGCAGGTTTTTCTTCCTTAGCCTCCCGCGAGGCCTTCTTAAATTCCCCTATGGTCCGTCCCAAGGCCTTCCCCACTTCGGGCAGTTTCCCAGGGCCGAAAATGATGAGCGCCAAGAAAAGAATAATCAAAAGTTCCGGCAGACCTAAACGCCCAAACATGCCGATCCTTCCTTTCTCCTTTGGGGTAATTGTTAGCCTCTTTCCTGGGCGTTTTGCGCGCCCGGTTTGTTTTCGCCTTCGCCCTCTTCTATGTCGGCGGTAATCTCTTTCCGCACGGCTTCCGAGGCCCGCTTAAACTCTGCTACCGCCCGTCCGACCGCCCGGCCGACCTCAGGCAGTTTCCCCGGCCCGAAAATAATGAGGGCTATCACCAGTATAAGGATTAGCTCCGACGTCCCGATGCCCAGCACCTCTTCTCACCCTCTTTCTTATAACCCTTCCGCCGGCCGGCACCCGCTTCCCTTCTGGAGCTAACGGGAAGATGTGGGGCGCCCTTCCTGAGTGATAAGGCTCCGGGAAGCCCTCTCCCGGAGCACTTTGTCGAGGATGCAGTTTAAGTCTTCTATACCTGTTTACCCAGGTGTTCGTTCAGGAGCTCAACAACGCGGCTGGCCACGTCGGCGGTGAGCCCGGCGCAGCGTTCTTTGCGCTTGGGATCATCATACGCGATACCGGTGGCTTCCATCCACTTACCCACAGAATCGCGGCACAGCTCGGACTTTGACACAGTAGTGGTGAGGTTCAGCCCTGCCGGCTGGTACTTGGGGAACGGAAAGTCCTTATACCATCTGATTAGGTCGGAAACCAGCTGTTTCTGCAGCTTTTCATCGGCTACCATGCCGATAGCCGCTGCTGCTACACCAAGCGAGCCGCACAGCGTGGCTTGCTGAAACCCACCAGCGAAGCTCACGAAGGCTTTGGTGGGAATTTGATCAAAGGGATAGCCGACCTCTTCGGCAAGCAGGCCGAGGACCCCCTCGGCTACACCGTACCCTCACCCAGCCTCTTTATAAGCCTTGTAAGCCCGCTCCGCGGCTTTGGCCGGATCCAGCTTTTTGTAGGGGTAAGGCCATTCTGGTGCCTTTTGAGCAGACGTCTGACTGGCGCTGCAGCCCGAAAGTAGCAGGCCTCCCGCACCGGTTAACAGTGTAACGCCCGCCGCTGTGGCCGCACCTTTAAGGAAGGTACGGCGAGTAAGCAGTTTTTCTTTCTCTTCGCTCATTTTCAAGCCTCCTTTGTTTGATATATGCTAAGCAAAAGTTACGCTATAAGTTTCGCCTTTAGATAGCCCTTTTCCTTCTTGACGATAAGGAACAATTGTAGGAAAATAGGTTTTTCTTTTCAAAGAACCCGGGTCGTGAGGCTACCTGGTCCGGGTCAGTTTGTGGATGCGGCAGGTTGGGCAGTAGGTTTGACCTGAATCCGTGCACAGGTAAGTGCGACCGCACACCGCGCAGCGCCGCGCCGTTGCCCTACCCAGAAGCTGGCCCTCGCCGTTTAGAAAGTACTTAAGCTCCGGCTTTGGCCCGTAAGAGAGGGCACCTTCAGGGCAACAGGTAAGGCACAGACCGCAGGATGTGCAGCGCGCCGGGTAAAACCAAAGCCATGCCTCGCCATTTCTTTCCTCGACCTTTAAGGCCCCGCTCGGGCAGAGGGGTACACATGCTCCGCAGAAGGTGCAACCGCCGGCGAGCTTGAGCCCCGCCCAGGGTAAGGTCGCCTCGGGATCCGGCGTACCGGCGGGGGAGAGGCGCGCCAGCGCCTCAAGGAGGATGCGGCGCCGCTGCGGCAGGCTCTGGGTCCATGTAAAAGCTTTTTCATGGTCTGAGACGTCCAGGACAGCTTTGAGGAGGGTTTTGGCGCTGCTCATACCCTTTACGGCTTTAAGAAGTGCGCGCTTACCCTCGTCCACGCCGCCTTCCGCTGTCCGTACCCCATTCCCTCGGCAAGAAACTGGCGGGGGTAGCGATCTGGTTAGGACCACTTTATGATTGCTGCCGCACGCATCCAGTATAGCCTGCGCCTTCTGGGAGGCGACCTTTGCTGCCTGCTCCATGCGCTCCCCCCAGCAGTGCGCGCACGCGGCCCGATCGAGGTACAAGTACGCTACCTGGGCGCCCAGGCTCAGGGCCGCTACAAGGAGTTCTGGCGAAACCCGCGCGGCGCAGCGCACCGCCACCCGGTCGGGGCGGACGGCAATGGACCGAGGACTGCGGTCACACGAGAAGACAAGACTCCCCCAGCGCGCAGCCAGCTTCTGAGCCCTAAGGAGAATGCCGCCATCTGAGTTTTCCTGGAGGGTAAAGACGCCGGTCGGGCATTGAACCGTGCAGACCCCGCAGAGGACACAGCTTTCAACTTGGACCGTTTGCCCGACGCGGATGCCTTGGGCAGGGCAGCCAGCAAAGCACCGGTCGCATTCCGCCCGGCGCCAACGCACCTTAACGCAGAGGCTGCTTTCCACCTTTAAACTCATAAGCTCCAGTCTTGACGCGAACCGGAGTAGCTCTTTCAGCAGGCGATATCCCTCCCCTAAACGGCAGGGCCTCTTTACGGGTAGCACCCGGGGTTGTCCGGACTATATCCCCGGCCAGTCCCGGGCGCCTATCAGGTGAGTCGGTGTGCACATTTATTAGTAAGCGCTATACGTAACCTGAATAATGCGCAGCTTCTCTTCGTTAGCGGCATCGATTTCGGCGTTGATCTTAGTAATGGCGTTTTCTACGGCAGTTATTAGATCGCCGAAGCGGTGCCGCGGCGAAACGATCTCAATCGCTGCGTCGACAATAGCGATCTTCTCGCCGTCCTCTAGAGAAAGCCCCTCGACAGCCTTGTAGAAGTACTCGGCCCAGGTTTCCCCCGGAGGTTCGCTGAGCGGCAGTCGAACGGTATTGGGAATAAGGAAGGCTCGCCGCGTCTGGGTAAAAAGGTCGTCCATCTCGCCTCACCCTTCCTACGGCGGTAACCGCGCCGTTACGGTAGAAGCTTCAGCTTCTCTAGTTCATCTGCCACGTCCTTAAGACCTAGTTCCTCGAGTTTCGCCCGCGTAGGTACCCCGGTCTTCGG
>JASKLG010000006.1 GCA_030153805.1 Bacillota bacterium
CATGAGGCCCTATACAGGACTCCAAAAGGTGCTTACTTTCTCTACGGTGAAGGCGGTGCCAAGACCAAGTATGGCCGGCCTGTTGGCGGTGGCACTGTGAGCGGCGGCAGCGACATAACCCCTCTCACCCCGGATGAGGCCCTAGGGTGGCTGGAGGAGCACGCGCCGGCGGAAGTTATTGAGCGAGAATTCCCTGACAAGGTGGAGGAAGCATAATGGGCAAGCGCGGAAATGGGGAAGGTAGTGTCTGGCAGCGGAAGAACGGCACCTGGGCAGGCCTGCTCACCGTTGGCAGGGATGAGACGGGAAAGCTGAGGCGCATATCGTTCTCAGGAAAGAGCCAAAGGGAAGTGCTGCAAAAGATCGCTCAGGCACGGGCGGAAATGCGGCAGGGAATTTTCGTAGAGCCGTCTAAGCTGACCGTTGGGGAATGGCTCGAAACATGGCTTCGGGAGTACAAAAGACCAGCGTTGCGGCAAGAGGTATACGAAAACTACGAAATGATCATCCGGGTGCACCTGAAGCCGACCTTGGGCGGCGTCCTCTTGCAGGCCCTGCGCCCCGAAATGGTGCAGCATTTGTATAACGAGAAAGCGGCAAGTGGCCTTTCGCCGGCAACGGTGCGCAAAATTCACCAAGTGCTTCATGGAGCGTTAAAGCAGGCAGTAAGGAACCAACTGGTGGCGCGCAACGTTAGTGAGGCTACCACCCTTCCCAAGCTCCGGCAAACGCGAGAGGTGCGGGCGCTTACCCTTGAGGAACAGGAAAGGTTTCTTAAGGCTCTAGAAGGCAACCGCTTAGCAACGGCCTTTAAGGTGCTTCTCGGAACCGGCCTCCGGCGCGGCGAGCTTCTGGCCCTCACCTGGAGAGACGTTGACCTGGCCAACGCTACTCTGACCGTGCGCCAATCCCTGGTGAGGGTGAAAGGCAAGCTGCTGCTTCAGGAGCCGAAGACAAAAACGAGCAGGAGAACTATTCCTCTCCCGGATGACTTAGTGGCCGAGTTGAAAGCGCATAAGGCACGCCAGAACCAGGAAAGATTAAAGGCCGGCCCGGCCTACGAAGACAATAATCTGGTATTCGCTAATGAGCTTGGGCAACCCCTAGACCCTAGGAGCTTCAATCGTTGGTTTTACGAAATCAGGAACAAGGCCGGCCTGCCGAAAGACGTTAACCTGCATGCATTGAGGCATACCTACGCAACGAGGCTACTGGAGCGCGGAGTAAGCCTGAAGGTTATCCAGCGGCTTATGGGCCATAGCAAATTCGACGTGACGGCGGACATTTACTCGCACGTGGCCCCGGAGCTGGAGCGCCAAGCAGTAGCTATCCTGGATGATCTCTTCAAAAAGGCAAAGGCCTCTTCCTGACGAAAGAGGCCTCACCCAAATGCCGGCCGTCGGGAACTGGCCCTTCCTGACGGCCCCCAATTTTGCTTTTTAACCCCAGGGGAAACCTGGTTGCAGCACGGTTGCAGCAAAATGGCAAACCTTTACCAGGCCCGAACCCTGGAGGCCTTGTCGTAGCTGGTGCGCACTAGAGGGATCGAACCTCTGGCCCCCTCCGCGTCAAGGAGGTGCTCTCCCGCTGAGCTAAGTGCGCCGATCACGCCTTTATTATAAGATCTTCCCTAACAAAAGTCAAGGGAAACTCATGCGTTTCTCTTGTCCGCTTCTGAGAGCAAACCGGCAATGCTTGTCATTACGCGCTGAGAAAGGATGCGGATACTCGCTCGATCTTTAGGATTGAGGTCGCTGGTATCCACCGGCGGCCCAAAAATCACCTTGATTGGCCCCGAGCCCTGCATACCGCAAATCCCCGCCGGTACCACAGGTGCCCCCGAACGCAAAGCTAAGACTGCCGCACCTTCTTCAGCCGGTCCGAGTTCACCAGTCTTACTACGTGTTCCTTCAGGGAAAATGCCGAGCACGTTACCGGATGCCAAAACCTCCAGCGCGCGTTTGAAGGCTCGCCGGTCGGGTGTACCGCGCTTGACAGGAAAGGCTCCCAGCCCCTTCAGGAGCCGTCCGAACAACGGAATTTGAAAAAGCTCATCTTTGGCCATGAAATAAACGCGGCGGGGCGAAGCCACTCCGAGTGCCGGTGGATCCAAATAGCTGGCGTGGTTGGCGACAAGAACCACCGGACCTTGTTCGGGAAAATGTTCTTGTCCGGTAACCTGAAAGCCCCGTGTTAGCTTAAAAAACATGTAGCAACAAAACTTGGCCAGCGTATATAACAGCTTGCTTCTCCCCTCTCGCCAGGTTTGGCGGGCCTTAAGAAGGGCTTCCGGCGCGCTCGCGCACCAGTGCTACAATCCGCGCAGTAACTTCTTCGGGAGAAAGATGGCTGGTATCGAGAACCACAGCATCCGGAGCCGGCTTTAGCGGTGCCAGTGCTCGTCCGGTATCCTCTTGGTCCCGCCGCAGCACTTCTTCTCGCAGCTCGCTCTCCGACAAAGCAAAGCCTCGTTCCCTTAACTCCTTCAAGCGCCTGCGCGTTCGTTCCTCTAACGACGCAGTAAGAAACACTTTGACTTCGGCCTGCGGCAGGACTACCGTTCCAATATCGCGCCCATCCATCACTACGCCGCCCGAAGCACCGAGCTCCTGCTGCCTGCGGGTGAGAACCTGCCGCACGCCGTAAACCTTAGCCACCTGCGACACGGCCCCATTTATTTCGGGCGAACGTATTGCTTGGGTAACCTCTTCCCCATCGAGGAACACAGCTTGTCCCCCGTCAGGCATGGACTTCAATTCGATTCTAACAGCTGCAGCCAGCTGAGCGAGTGCTTCTTCATCTCCCAAAGAGACTCCTCTACGCAGTGCTGCAAGGGTAACTGCCCTGTACATCGCTCCGGTATCGACATACAGATACCCGAGTGCTTGAGCCACCAGGCGCGCCACCGTGCTCTTGCCTGAACCAGCCGGACCATCAATGGCAATCTGCAGTTTTTTCATTTTCGCCATCTCCTTTAACCCCTGAGGTCCGGGCGCAGCACCCAGGCGTCGTTGAGGTATACGAATTCAAACTGGTTTTGAGGCCGTTCGCTGTTAACTAGAAGTAGGACCCTTATGCACCGGGGAAGGCTACCGGGAACGGGGACTTCCCGGCAACAAAACAGGGGCACCTCCTGCCACCCAAGGGCCCTGGCAGCTGCAGCAGGAAAAGCCGCATCGAGGTCTTCCGTAAGGCTAAAAATAGCCGCGGCAATATCCTGGACCGCTATGCGGTTGCGCGCAGTAAGCTCCCTTAATAGTTCTTCCGTTGCCTTAAGGATCGCTTCGGCGCTGTTTTCCTCGCATGTGGTTGCACCCCGGACGCCTCGTACTGGCATGTTATTCATCCCTTCTCGTTTTGCGTCTTAACCTTTTTTCCTTCGCAGCAGCATCCCGACCGGCAGGCGGGAAGGTAAACGCCTTATCCTTAGCCGCCCGGTAAAGAGCTGCGACCTCTTGAGGTGTCAAGGGACGGGCATGTCCTGCCGGCAGGTTCCCGAGCTTAAGCGGTCCCAGGCGCCGGCGGATTAAACGCTCTACCTCAAATCCCAATGAACCAAATAGGCGCCTGACTTCCCGCTTGCGCCCTTCAAGCATGGTAACCGAAAGCCTTGCCCCCTTCTGCCAGGTTCCAAGCACTTCAACTTTCGCAGGCCGGGCCGGCCCGTCTTCCAAGAGCACCCCGTGCTTTAACACTTCCAGGTCCTCAGGCGCCAGGTATCCACGCACCCAAACTTCATAAACCTTCTCTACCCCAAAACGCGGATGGGTCAACAGATACGCCAATTCGCCGTCGTTGGTCAAGAGGAGGAGTCCTTCGCTGTCTAAGTCAAGACGCCCGACAGGGAAGAGACGTGTTCGGGCAGGTAAGAGGTCGATAACTGTCGGGCGTCCTTGAGGATCACGCACCGTTGTAATGTAACCGCGCGGCTTGTGTAAAAGGTAATATACCCGATGGGGAGAAGGAAGCTCCCGTCCATCGACGGTAATGGTGTCTCTTTCCGGATCCGCCTTGGTGCCGAGTTCCGTAACCACCCGGCCGTTGACCTGCACTCGTCCTTGAACGATGAGCTGTTCCGCCTGCCGCCGCGAGGCCAGGCCTGCTCGGGCGATGATTTTTTGCAGGCGCTCTTCCACAACCTTCCCTCCACTAAGAAGTCCTCACGTCACCACTGGCCGGGCATAAACACCTTCCAAACCCGCCTCGCGAACCCGCCGGCGGATTTCATTTTCATCGGTGCTGTACAAGTTCTTTTCGCGCATCACCTGGAAAAATCCTGCTCCAGAGAAGGTGTAACTGTTGCGTCCGGCACGGCCTTCCGCTAAGTCGGTGGTAATTTGGGCTATAATTTCTCCTATCGCCAGCGTGCGCGGTAAGACTAAGAGTTCCCGGCCAACTGCTGTCCGTACGGCGTTATGACCGGCCAAGAGGCCCGTGGCGATGGCTTCGGTGTGTCCCACTGCCGGCCCTTGTTTTTCACCAGCTACAAAGACGTTGGCCAAAGCTTCTGCCTTAAGGGAGTTGTCTCGAAAAGCCATGGCTAAGAGCCGCATAGAATTGCCTTTCCCGCCAGCATACGGGTCGGTAAAGCGCGCCTTTTCCAGGCCGGGCAAGCGGCGCAGTTGCTCTAAGGGGAAGAAGGGAACCATGAGTTTAGCATGGCCTGTATCGAGGAGGATAATGTTTTCGGCAAAAGCTGCCAGGGCGTACTGCTGGCATACCTTGAGATGGAGTTTTTGCGGCTGAATCAGGTCGGCCGGGAGCGGTAGTACCACTTTCCCTTTTTCTTCGAGTTCTCGCCGTAGGACCGGATCGAGTGATTCTTTCAAGATCTTGCACGAACCACTCATGGCGCCGTATGTTCCGTCCGGCTTCACCAAAGCATATTCCCTGCCGCCGGCCAGCGCCACGAGCGATGCGCGCGGTCCGAAGGCCGGGCATCGCTGAACGCACATGACGCAACCATGGCCGTAGCGCAGGCAGTTTCCTATTGGGCCCGTAGTTCCCGTGGCGTCAACAAAGGCGTCGCCTGCGACCCTTTCACCCTCTTCCAAGATCACGGCTCGTACCCGGCCTCCCTCTTTATCCACCGCTACTACACGGCTAAGGGTACGGATCCCTATTCCTTTAGCTAGAAGTAGCTGCCTGATTACCGGTTCTACTTGTGCCACGTCGTAAAGTGAGGCATGGGCGTGGCCGGGAAAATTTAGGTCACGGTGGCGATAGATGCCTACTAAAGCTTCAAAAATGGCCTCACCGCCTAAAGCACAGGCTTCCAGCGTGGCCGTGTACCGCCCGTTATTCATCATGATCCCGCCGACTAGTCCGGCTCCCAGTAACATATCCGTTCGTTCAATCAGAGTCACCTCCGCTCCTGCCTGTCGTGCCGCTATGGCCGCAGCACACCCTGCCCATCCCCCGCCGACCACGATGACCTTGACCACGAGGCTACCTCCTCTCCACTCGAAACTGCGCCTTGCAGCGCGGAACGCGCCGTCCTTCAGCCGTAACGGTTATGCAACTTCCACAGAGCCCTTCACCGCAGCAAAGAACGGCGTTTTGTGATACCGCCAGTTCTATGCCTGCACCTGTCTTAGCTACGAGGTTCGCAACTTCCCGGTGCAAGGTATCAGGTCCGGCGCTGAAGACTACGCTGGGTTTTTCTTGCAGCCATTTGCTCACGAGCGGCAGGCCCTCCCTACGCAGGCTTTTGACCTCTTTCACCTCCACACCCAATGCCTGCAGGCTCTCCGCGGCGTAGTTGAATCCTGCCCGGCCGGGCGCCAGGCAGGCCTGCACTCGATTGCCGCCGCGCAGGAGTTGACGAGCTACCAGGACTGTAGCCGACTGTCCCACACCCCCAGCAACCAACACCGCCTTTCCTCCGTTTGTTCTCTTAAGTGCGGCCAGTCCTTGAACTCCATTGTAACACGGGCCTTTGGCTATAAGGCAGGAAGTTGCCGAGGCCAGAGCAAGCAACCGCGTCTTGGGACCGTCTACATATAAAACTACCTCCGCACCCTCCTCTCTAATTTCAAACACGCTTACAGGAACGGCTGCAGCAGGCGGCATATCCGCGGGACGCAAAAACAAGAAAGCCCCCGGGTTGCTGAGCTCCCTAATCCAAGTAGCTGGGAGGGTCAACAGCAAACGCACAAGATTGGACCCAAGTTCTTCTCGCATTACCTTGACTTCTACCTCGCGCCGTATTGTTATATTACCCCTGGACCAGAGGTAATGTAGATAACTGCAGGTACCACTCCATGAACAAGTGCAAAACTCCCGCCCTCTCAGTAACGAACAGACGAAACATTCGCCGCTCACCGCCAGGTAACATGGACAGTATTCGCTTCCGGCATCTACGCACGTCAGAGACCATTCTGCCACCTGCTCCATCCTCGCCCCTCCCTTGTTGCTTTCTCTTACGCTATGAAAAACGGGGGAAGATGGTGCCTTCCGCACACCTCTTAAGGGAAGCGAATACTATAGCAAGCAACGAAATCGTTGTTCGAGCAGGAGGTGACAACCTTGCAACTTGGTATCGAACTCATTACCCTAGCCCCGCTCATGCTGGCGGCATCGAGCTGGTTTGAGCTTCTTTTAAGCGCAGGGCACAGGGTGATACCCGAATCTTTCGGCAAAGATGAGTACATTTACCCGGTATATCTTGATTCCGAGGCCCGCATCGCTGCCACCGGGCGCAAATGCCTCTTCTTGAACCACCAGAATTTGAACGGATACCAGACGGGGCCGGCAGAATTGGTGCAAGTCCAACCCGTGGAGCCGAACACCCACCTATTCCTGTTCCTCTCTAGTTCACTATCTCTGACGCGCAGCCGGTTGGCAGAGGAATTTGCTCTCAGCATCGTCACTGCCTGTGCCCAGAGCCGCGTTCCTCTTGTTGAAAACGCCATCGAATCCAGCGGCAGCGGGAAATTTGTTATCGATCTCTCGGCTTTGCCGGCGAGTGCTGTTCTCGCTTCCTCATTTTGATTGCTTCTTTAACCCCAAAGAAGGTGGGAGAGTAGTAAAGCTGTTCCGATTCCTGCTGCATCGGCCAGGAGCCCTACGGCCAGGGCATAACGTGTGTGTTTTACCCCTACGGATCCGAAATAAACGGTGAGGATATACAAAGTGGTGTCGGTAGCTCCCTGCATGGTTGAGGCCGTGCGGCCTATGAAGGAGTCCGGACCGTAGCTCTGCAAAGCATCGACCATCAGGGCGAAGGAAGCGCTTCCGGAAAGGGGGCGGGTTAAAGCCAACGGGAGGAGTTCCGCAGGCAGACCAAAGCCGGTAAGTGGAGCCCTTAACGGTGTAAGGATAAGATCGAGTAACCCGGAAGCCCTCAGGGCCCCGATGGCGGCCAGCATCCCAACCAGGTAAGGAATAAGGCGTACGGCAATCTCAAAACCTTCTTTAGCTCCGGCGAGGAACGTTTCGTATACCCTCACGCCCCGCCGCCAGGCGACAGCCAGCACGAAGAAAATGAACAGCGGGACGGCGGCATTGCTCGCCTCAATAAGGTAATCCGCCATTTTTATCCCCCATTCCAGCGACGACGAAAGATTCTGTCTGCCGCCACGGCTACGAGAGTGGCAACCAAAGTGGCCAGAAAAGTCGGGGCCATGATTACCGCCGGCTCGACCGAACCTGCCGCGGTGCGGGCAGCTATTACGGTGCTCGGCACCAGAGTTACGCAACAGGTGTTAACGGCCAAGAAAGTGCACATGGCCGGCGTCGCTTCATCCGGGTGCGGATTAAGTTCCTGCAGCCGCTGCATAGCCTTCAAGCCAAGCGGTGTGGCCGCGTTCCCTAGCCCCAGAATGTT
Organism: Bacillota bacterium; assembly: GCA_030153805.1. Lineage (GTDB taxonomy): Bacteria > Bacillota > DTU030 > DUMP01 > DUMP01 > DUMP01. The sequence goes on from JASKLG010000006.1 coordinate 7,829, forward strand.
AGCGGCAATGTTCAGTAAAATGGCCCCTTCGGCCGGGTCACCTTTGGGCACGTCGGGAAAAAGGAAACGGAAGGCGGGTGTGAGCGCCCTGGCCAAGGAACGCACCAACCCTGCTTCTTCCGCAATACGCATGAGGCCCAACCAGAAGGCCATGGTTCCTATAAGGCCAAAAGCCAGTTCCACGGCTTCTTCTGAGGCTTTGAGTAGCGCGAACGTAACTGCTTCCGGACGCCCCACAATTAGGGCAAAACCGATACTGCTCAGGAAAAAGAAAACCCAGATCCTATCGAGCATGCTCACCCCTCCCACGGGCTTCTTTATCATGGCTATGATACCTCCCGCCGCGACAGAACGAAAGCAGCAAAAAAGGAGGCTCCTCGGCCTCCATAGGATGCGTTGGATAAGCCGTTATTCCTTTCTTCCTTGGGGATTGTAATTCGGCGGCTCGGTCGAGCGGTAACGCGCCCGAGGCGGCTCCTCGGCTTCTCTCATTTCATCTGGCTGACCGCTTCTGCTCCGTCCGCCTCTTTTCAGGCACCAGAGGAGCGAGTCCAAATGCTCCAAGATCTGCGGGGCCAAGTCAAACAGCCGATCATACAAGGCCCGGCTGTCAACGGGAAGCAGGCGCACTTGACCGCCGCCCACTACAACGAAGGCCACGGGTTGCACACTAACACCGGCGCCGCTTCCCCCACCAAAAGGGAGTGCCGTTCCCGTCTCAGAGCTCTGGCCGCCGCCAGTTCCACCCCGCGGTTCATACTCACCGCCGCCCGCCGCAAAACCCAGTGAAACACGTGACACAGGGATGATCACACTGCCGTCAGGGGTTTCAACCGGGTCGCCTACTACGGTATTCACATCTACCATGTCTTTAATACTTTCCATAGCCGTCTTCATGAGGCCTTGAATGGGATGCTCGGCCATGTTCCTATTACCCCCTCGTCACTTAGATTCTAAATGCCGTGCCTTATTGAAGTATGTAAGTCCCCTGGCGGCAACACTAATAATATGAATCACGGGCACGGACAGTATACACCTCGCGTCAATTTCAAGCCCGGCCCGCGTAAACTCCGGCTCAATCTTAAAGCGTATCTCCGCCTCTCGGCAGACGGTTTTAGCTAGAGTCTGCACGATGCCGAGACTGCTCCAGAAAAGCCCAACTGTAAAACCCGTGCAGCTGGCGTCTCCAGTACCAACCTTAAGTCGGCCGCTGGCTCGAAAAGTAGCCGACTTTAAAAGCCTACTCCCCTGGCGTAACAATAACGGCCAATCATTCGCCGACAGGGCAGGAATTTTGTCTTTATCCCGTGCCGGTTCCCGTCGCTTAATGAGCTTCCCAACCGGCCGCCAGCAGTATAAAGGTACCCGAAGCTCCCTTTCGCCCAAGCGCCAGCTGAGGCCAAAGCGTAGATCTAACACTTCCTCAGGCAGGGTACGGCAAACAATTTCCGCCCAGAGTTGGGACAAGAAAAAGAAAAAAAGGAGGGGGGCAAGAAGAAGAAGATATCCGTACATCACCGCCACTCACCCCCACCCTTTTCCAACTATTTTTCTCCTGTTACCCGCTAATCATACAAATAGCCCGGCTACGCCGGGCCAGTATCATGTGTGGCTCTTACCACCGGTAGTGGCGGAAGGTCATTTAGACTCGAAAGGCCGAGGCTACGGAGAAAAGCAGGTGTGGTGCCGTAAAGGACCGGCCGGCCTGGGGCGTCTTTGCGTCCGACCTCAGCAATGAGGCCGCGTTCTTCTAAAGTGAAAAGCACCTGGTCCACCCTAACTCCACGCACTGCCTCAATCTCCTGCCGGGTTATCGGCTGCCGGTAGGCAATAATGGCCAAAGTCTCCAGCGCCGCCTGGGAGAGGCGTACTCTCTCCACCGGTTGCAGCAAACGGCGGACGTAAGGGGCAAACTCCGGCCGTGTAAAAAGCTGCACCCCACCTGCTACCTCTCGCAGGACCAATCCGCGTTTTGGGTCCGCCAGGGTGTGTCTAAATTCTTCCAAACCCATCTCGATATCTTCCAAAGAGAGGCCGGTCGCATTAGCAAGCTCCTTAGTCGTCAGCGGGCGCCCGGCGGCAAAAAGAAGCGCTTCTAAGAGGGCCGTCAATGACTCGCTGTGCACGTACCATCCTCCCGTCGGGCGATAATTATCTCCCCGAAGCGCACCGTTTGCCATACCAGCACTTTTCTCCGGTGCCATAGCTCGAGCACCGCTAGGAAGGCCGGAACTAACCTGGTCGTCCGTGCACGCCGGCCAACATATTGCCGAAATTCCAACGTCGGAACCTGACGTAGCCGCCGCGTGAGCCGTTTGATCTCTTCCTGCACGGTTGGTGTATCCGGAATGATGGTGACAGGCGGCGGAGGTTGGAAAAGGGGCGCCACCTTCGCCCAAGCAGTCGCCAAGGCTGCCGGATCGATAGTGACGTAGGGCCGGACGGCCTTCTTCACGCCCACCTCAGCCAAAGATAGGCCAGGAGCTGGAAAGTAATCGGCTTCTTTCTCCATAAGCCCGGCCAATCTCGCTGCTGCGTCCCGGAAGATCTTGTATTCGCGTAAGTGATCCACCAACTGCTCAGGGCTTTCTTCCTCACCTTCTTCGTTCGCTGGTTGAGGCGAAGGTAGAAGCACCCTGGCTTTGAGCACCAGAAGCCGTGCCGCCATAACTAAAAAGTCACCTACTGCATCTAGGTCGGCCTGCCCGGCCGCTGCTTCCACATACGCAAGATATTGATCTACCACCTGGGCCAAGGAGACGGCACAAATGTCTAGTTTAGCTTCATCTATCAAGTGGCAGAGGAGATCAAAGGGGCCGTTGAAGTTCTCCAGTCTAATTTCGTAGCCCACAAGACGTCCCTACAAATCGCGCAGGTTCATGGCTCGGCGTGCCTCTGCCAAGGTCTCCGTAGCTACTCTGCGGGCACGCTGTGCTCCTTCCCGGAGGATGTCCAGCACCTCGTCCGGGTGAGCCTCAAACTGCCTGCGCCGTTCGTGAATGGGAGCCATACGCTCCACGATAAGATCGGCCAAGCGCTTTTTGCAGGCTACGCAACCGATGCCGGCCTTACGGCACTCCTCCGCCACCGCTTCATGAGTAGCTGCACTAAAGGCCTTATAAAACTGGTATGGTACACAAACCTCGGGGTGCCCGGGGTCGGTTTTTCTGATGCGCTGCGGGTCGGTTACCATTTGAGCGACTTTTGCCCGGATCTCCTCCGGAGAATCAGACATACAGATTTCGTTCCCGTAGCTCTTGCTCATTTTGCGGCCGTCGATACCAGGCAAGAGAGGAAACCTGGTCAGTTTGGCCTGAGGTTCAGGGAATACGTTCGCGTTGAATAAGTAGTTGAACCGCCTCGCTATTTCTCGCGCTATCTCTAAGTGCGGCAGTTGATCTTCACCTACAGGAACGGTATCGGCCTTATACACTAGGATGTCGGCAGCCATCAACACCGGGTAGCCTAAGAAACCATACGTGGCGATGTTGCGGCCTTCGAGCTGTCTGAGTTGTTCCTTATAGGTGGGTACGCGTTCTAACCAAGATAGAGGCGTGATCATCGAAAGCAGAAGGTGCAGCTCGCCGTGCTCTTTTACGTTCGACTGCACAAAGATGGTGCTTTGCTTGGGATCGATCCCGGCACTCAGCCAATCTATGGTAATGTTTAGAATGTTATCCTGCAGTTCGCTTGTATCCTCATATCCCGTAGTCAAGGCATGCCAATCCACGATAGTGAAATAGCAATCGTAGTCTTTCTGCAGTTCGACCATATTGACTACTGAACCAAGATAGTTCCCGAGATGCAGCCTGCCCGTAGGGCGCATACCGTTCAGAACTCGACCTTTCACCTATGACCCACCATCCTTAGAAATAGTGTTGCTGCCACCTCAGAAGTGGAGGAGGACTCGGTAAAGGACTCCAAAAACAATAAAGTCGGTTAAGCGGTAAAGAACCTGGTACAACCAAGAGGCAAGGGGCAGAAGAAGGATACCGCTCAGCCCCAGGTAAAGGAGCACGATCAAAATAACCGGACCGTACGGCTCATAGCGGCTTAGTTCGTAAGCCGTCCGCCGCGGCAGGAGTTCAGCCAAAACCTTGGAGCCGTCGAGGGGCGGAATAGGGAGCAAGTTGAAAACGGCCAGGAAAATATTGTACCACATGGCCAGTTCTACAATGCTGGCCAAGACGTCGTTGAATAACACTACCTGCAATTTAAGAAGGAGAAGCAAAACAAAGGCCGTAAGGATATTTGCACCTGCCCCAGCCAGAGAAACGAGGATAATGCCGGTACGTCGCGGTCGCAGGTAGTTTGGGTTAATTGGTACCGGTTTAGCCCAGCCGAAGCGGACCAGCCACAGCATGAGGAGCCCCAACGGGTCAAGGTGAGCTAAGGGGTTGAGGGTAAGGCGCCCGTAAGATCGCGGCGTTGGATCTCCCAAAGCATCAGCCACTTTGGCGTGAGCATACTCGTGCACCGTTAACGCCAGAAGCAGGGCCGGTATACGGAAAATCATATCACGGGCTAACCACATGTTTACCTTCCTTCCTTACACTAGGGACCGCTCCGGCGATAACGTTTTTTCTCTGGGCAGGGCAGCCCCGGTGCGCCGCTTAACAAATTATAGCACAAGAAAAAGGTGAAAAAAAGCCGGAGCGAGGCCCCCTCCCCGCTCCGATTTTTCGTTTTTTCTTCACCGTACCGCCCGCAGTGATTCCTCTCTTGACCAGGCAGAAGGAATTAAGTCGTTACGAATCAGATCGTCGTAGCTTTCACGTCGCACAACTAGGTGCGCCTCTCCATCTCGAACGAAGACCACCGCCGGCCGCGGCAGGCGGTTGTAGTTGCTGGCCATAGAGTACTGGTAGGCTCCGGCCGTAAGTATGGCCACCAGGTCCCCTGGTTCCAGTCGGGGCAGTTTGACGTCGGCAAGCAAGATATCCCCAGACTCGCAACATTTCCCGGCGATGGTTACCACCTCGGCCGGGAGTTGGTTGGCCTTATTGGCCACCAGCGCGGTGTAACGCGAACCATAAAGAGCCGGACGTGGGTTATCGGCCATACCGCCGTCTACGGCTACGTAGGTGCGTACGCCGGGAATCTCCTTGCGCGCTCCTACCCGGTACACGGCCGTTCCCGCCTCTCCTACAATGGACCTACCGGGTTCGAAGATCACCTTCGGCAAAGGAAAGCGCATCTCCCGGCAGCATTCCTTGACGGCTGCAGCGATGGTACCTACCGAGGTAGCTATGCCTACTGGGGTATCGCCCTCACTGTAGTAGACGCCAAGTCCCCCACCGAGGTCGAGCTCCTCCAGAGTGGCCCCGGTAAGTCGTCTGATCTCATCCAAGAAAGATACCATTACCTGGACAGCCTTCACATATCCTTCGAGAGCAAAGATCTGCGAGCCAATATGGCAATGAAGCCCCTTCAGCTCTAAGTGGCTTTGACTCAGCGCCTTCTTAACCGCCGCCAGCGCCTGTCCGTTTTCCAGGGTGAAACCGAACTTGGAATCCAGTTGCCCTGTCTGGATGTAGGCATGGGTGTGAGCTTCAATGCCGGGGGATATCCGAAGGAAGATACCTACCCGCTGGCGTAACCGAGCGGCTACTTCATTGAGGAGGTCGAGTTCATAAAAATTATCAACAATTATCCGCCCCACTTTGGCTTTAACGGCGGCCTCCAATTCATCCCGGCTTTTATTATTGCCGTTAAAGTAAATGCGCCCGGCAGGAAAACCTGCCGCCTGGGCGGTATACAATTCGCCGCCGGAGACAACGTCGAGGCTGAGGTCCTCTTCTTGTGCCAAACGGCACATGGCCATAGTGCAAAAGGCTTTACATGCGTACGCTACGTCGGCCCGGGGAAGGTTGGCTTCCGCCGCCTCACGCCAGCTGCGGCAGTTTTCGCGGATTAATTCCTCGTCCATGATGTAAAGCGGCGTACCGAACCTCTCGGCCAGCTCGGGTACGCTAAGGCCTCCGATTTCAAGAAAACCCTTTCCGTTAATGCGGGCCGTACCTGCAAGCCTCATACCCAACTTACCTCCTCGCACATTTTCCCGCACGGGGTACAAGCTCTAGGCGAAAAGGTAAGTTTTAGCGAAGTGGGATACTCTCATCCCTGGCTACCCCCTTTCCGTGAGATAGCGCTCCACCGGCAGCCACGCTAAGCCACCGGTGACAGTCCTGAACCTGTTCGATTCAGGCCCAGCGGGGAGACTGGAGCTTTCTCCTCGCTTCGGCGGTGGCCCCTTTCAACCGCCCTCTTCGCTGCCCTGCTCAAGCGGTTTACTCTTGGTCACCGCACCTCTACCTCACCTCTAGCCGAGATGAGGAGCTAAAGTTTGCGCTTATCATAACACGGCCCGTCCCCGCTGTCAACAAGCTACGCGCCGATGTAACAACCTTTTTATTTTCCCGCTGCTTCGAGAACGAAACTGCTCCAGCGCCCGCAACGGTCCCCCCAGCGTGCCAGCAACTTCCCCTCACCCAATATCTCGACCACTTCACATTGGTTGCCGCACCCTCCGCATGATCGGCTGGAGACGTCGAAGCGCCATCGGCTTACATCGAATCCCCGGAAACGGGTTGAATGCCTTCCGGCCACGGCCCGTTTGGCCAAAAGAGCTGCACCCAGTGCACCCATCACCGCGTGATATCGGGGAACGATCACGGGGAATCCCAGGGCCTTTTCGAAAGCCCGGCGCATTCCTACGTTGGCTGCGACACCTCCCTGAAAAAGAATAGGCGCTTGAATATCCTTACCTTTGGCCACATTATTCAGGTAGTTGCGTACCAGGGCCTCGCAAAGACCGGCAACAATATCCTCCACCGGATAACCAAGTTGCTGTTTGTGAATCATATCCGATTCGGCAAAGACGGCACACCGTCCGGCAATGCGGACCGGATTCTGAGCCCTTTCGGCCAGGCTACCGAACTCTTCAATGGGGACGCCGAGTCGCGCTGCCTGCCGGTCTAAGAAAGAGCCCGTCCCGGCGGCGCACACGGTGTTCATGGCAAAGTCTACTACTACTCCCTGGCGGAGAATGATGATTTTTGAATCCTGTCCTCCAATCTCCAGCACGGTTTGAACCTTTGGAAGCTCGTTCAGGGCAGCCACAGCGTGGGCGGTGATCTCGTTTTTCACCGCATCTGCTCCTACCATAGTAGCTGCAAGCTGGCGGCCACTCCCCGTAGTGCCGGCACCCGCAATACTCATCCCGGCTGGAATTTGCTTTTCCATCTGGGCCAGGCCCTCCTGCACCGCGCGGATGGGATTGCCCTGGGTTCTAAGGTAAAGACCGGTAACTACCTCGCCATTTTCATTTAGAAGTACCAAGTTCGTGCTGACAGAACCCACATCGAGGCCAAGATAAGCCCGCATCTGTCTTTCCTCCATAAGATCAAATTTGCTTCGGTCTCTTTCGCCGCTACGCTCCGGCGACGACGCCCTACGGCAGCAGTTCTTTTGCCCTCTGGGAACGTTTTTTTTGCCTGCGCCTCTCGCGCAGGAGATCGCAAAAGGCTTCGAGCCGGGTGCGCATTCCGACCTCGCTTGCATGCTCATCTAGCATGAAGGTGATTACGGGAATACCCATATCTCGGCTTACCTTGGGTAGGATACTTTCAGCCACAATCTCCGGCATGCAAGTTAGTGGTGCCAGCTGAATTACGCCGTCAAACCCAGACCGTGCGTAGCGGATAGTAAAGCTAATACTCTCAAGACCGTGACCGCCTACGAAATGCCCGAGGTAAGGCGCCGCAAGACGATATTCTTCGCGGTCGTTTCTAAGATGCAGGGAATGCAAGACCAGGTTGGTCTTCACCCAATCGCTCAGGTAAATGGAACGCTCCACCTCTACACCCATTTCCCCCAGCACCCGTTCAACCTCCAGGTTTACCGCCGGCTCCAGCAGGGTATATATCTCACCTACTATCCCAACCCGGAGCACGTCGTCGTCCTCTCTTAGGGGAATGGCCGCAAGATGCGCCCTCCCAAGGTGCGCTGCCTCTTCAGTCTCCGAGAGGGTCTCTGCCTGATCTAACCAGTCAACAATCTGGCGCCAAGCGCGGCTGGCGTCCCCCGGAGTAACCTCCCTCGCCCGCACCCGGTGAAGTTCTCGCTCCAGTTCATCAAGGGCGGTGAGCTTGCGCCAGGCAAGTCTCCCGGCCCGCCAGATTTCCTTAAGACTTGCCCTGCCGGTAATCGCCCGAAGATTATGCCAAAGTTCGCGCCAGTGGCCTTGCGGCGGTTCCAGCACCACCATTTTGAGGTCAACACCCAAATCCCGTAGGATCTCTTGCTCTACCTGGGCGTAATAGCCAAAGCGGCATGGACCTATCCCGCCGGCCATTATTACTGTGTCGGCCCCCAACCGGGCGGCCTGAAGAAAATTGCCGACATTCACCTTAAGGGGCAGACAGGCGAATTCCGGAGCGTATCGGGTACCAAAAGCCATGGTTTCCTGGCTGATGGGTGGAGGAACGACAGTCTCCACCCCCAACCTCGAAAAAAAAGAGCGCAGGGGCACGTGAAGGTGTCCCATATGAGGAAAGGTGATCTTCACGAAGCATTCCTCCACTCGACCATGTCCAGGAAAGCCTCCAGTCGCGTCACCATTCCGCCTTCTCCGGTATGCTCATCTAAAGTGAGGAGAAGAAAAGGCAGTTGCCCCGCCCGACGGGCCTTCCGTTCCAAAAGTTCGCCTACTAAGGAGTCCGGGCCGCAACCGAAGGACACTACGTGAATAATCCCGGCCACTCCCCCGCTCCGCAAGTAATAACTCCCGGCTCCCAAAACAAGCCGGCCCAGGCTCCAGAAAAGCGCCTTGGGAAGCCGAGCAGCTTCCTCGGCGATAAGCCGGCTAGAGAGCATTTCCGCCGTAGTTACCCTATAACCTCTGGCACGCAGGCGCCTCAGGAGGCCCAGGCTGATAAAATCATCAAATAGGTTGTAGGGGTGGCCCAGCAGCAGAAGGGCCTTTTGGGTGCCGAGGTTTTGATCTTGCCCACCTTCTTTGTCTTCTTTTCCTTCTGATAATATGTCAAGGGGTGTCTTCCCTTCGCCGAGTTTTGCCGTGTAGCGTGCCTGTTCGGCAGCAGCAGCGTTGCAAGCTCGTTTCGCTTGACCGGCGCTGAAGCCGAGCACCCTGGCCGTACGGGTAAGGGCCTCTTCCCACGCTCGCGGACCACAACGCGCGTTTAGCGTGGGACTTAGAAGTGGCGGCAGTTTTCTCCCAGCATGGCGCAGCATGTCCGGCAAACCCATAAGCTTAGGGCAAATGTACGTGCCCGTTTCGGCGCTCACCAGGCGGGGTACGAAAAGAAACTCCACCTGCGGGGCCAAGTAGAAGGCGTGCCCGTAGAAGACTTTCACCGGCAGGCAGGCTTCAGCTACCGCCGCGGAAACCCCTTGGTCGAGTATTTCTTTGCTTGTCGGCGGAGACGACACAACCTCCAGCCCCAAGTACCGCCAAAAGGTCGACCACAAAGGATGGTAGTGATAGTAAAGCAGAGCGCGTGGGATACCAATTCGCACCAACCTTCACCCTCTCTGTACATGCGGGCTGACTCTCAAGCGATATTCTCTCTACTCCTTGGGGTTAAAAAGAAGCGCCATAACGAAGCCGAAAAAAACTGCCGCCGCTATCCCCATACTGGTGTTCTTGAACACCCCGCTTAAGATACCAACTGCACCTTTAGCATCGATTTCTTCAAAGATGCCGCTGACGATGGAGTGGCCGAATCCGGTGAGCGGGATGGTAGCTCCGGCACCGCCGATTTGTACCAGCTTTTCGTAAATACCCAAACCACTGAGGACGGCCCCCAAGGAAACAAAAAGTACCAGCACATGGGCCGGCGTGAGAGGAGTGAGGTCCATCAACAGTTGGCCCACGGCGCAGATAGACCCGCCAACTAAGAACGCCAGTAAATATTCCACCTCTTAGCCTCCTCTTTTCAGACCCTTTCCACCGCAACCGCGTGGGCAATACAGGGTATGGACTCACCTTGTTGGTAAGAAGTAGGGCTGAGCAAGGCCCCGGTACTGACCAAAAGGACCTTGCCATATTGGCCGCTCAAAAGGCCGCGGTAAAAGTACCCGGCGAAGACCGTAGCCGAGCAGCCACATCCGCTCCCGCCGGAGTGTACATCCTGATCCGGCCGGAAGATGAGGACACCGCAATCGGTAAAGTTTTTGCTTAGATCATAACCCGCTTCCGCCAACATTTCTTGGGCCAAGACTTTGCCCAGACTTCCTAAGTCGCCGGTGGCTATCACGTCGTAATAGTCGGGGCCACGGCCGGTGTCTTCGAAATGCTGTTTGATCGTCGCCACGGCTGCAGGCGCCATAGCCGATCCCATGTCGTTTATGTCTTTAATGCCCATGTCCACCACCTTACCCACGGTCGTGCAGGTGAGGGCTGGCCCGGAACCGCCCTCTCCTACAATAGTTGCTGCCGCTCCCGTTACCGTCCATTGCGCGGTCGGTTTACGCTGAACACCGAGTTCGGCGGGAAAACGGTACTGCCGTTCAGCTGTTTGGTAGTGAGAAGATGCAGTAACCAGTACCCGCGCGGCAAAACCCCCGTCCAGGGTAATACCGGCCAGTGAAAGGGCTTCAGTATACGTGGAACAGGCCCCAAAGAGGCCGTAAAAGGGAACGGGTACATCGCGGGCGGCAAAGTTCGAAGCAATGATTTGGTTCAGGAGATCCCCGCCGAACATAAAATCCAAATCCCCGTAAGCTAAGTTGCTTTTTTGCATGGCCAGCTGAATGGCCGTACGCACCATTTTGGATTCGGCTTTTTCCCAGCTCTTCTCGCCAAAGAGAGGGTCGGTCACCACCTGGTCGAAGTACTCGCCTAGGGGCCCCTCCCCTTCCTTTTTTCCCACTACAGTGCCCGTACTTATAATGGGGAGCGGCCGACTGAACATAAAGGTCTGCCGGCCCACCTTTTTGCTTCGTGTCACAAATGAGCCTCCTAAAGTTTAGTGATCCAGTAAACAATTCCCACCACTACTGCCGTTACAGTGCCGTAAACGAGAACTGGTCCGGCTACGCTGAACATCCGGGCACCCAATCCAAGGACAAACCCCTCCCGCTTGAAGTCTATAGCCGGTGAAACGATGGAATTGGCAAAGCCGGTGATGGGTATCACCGAACCGGCACCGGCAAACTTCCCGAGTTCGTCATACCAGCCGAGGCCGGTGAAGAAAGCCCCTAGAAAAACCATAACGCTGGCCGTCGGGCCAGCAGCTTCTTTGGCCGTCATACCTAGCGATTGAAAGAAGGCCATAACTGCCTGGCCAAGAACGCAAATGAGACCGCCTACGATAAAAGCCAGTAAGGTGTTTCTGAGTACCGGCGGCTTAGGTTTTTTCTGCTGTACCCGCCAATAATATAGTTTTTTGTCTAGATTAGGATCCTGCGCGCTCACCGTACCACCCTCTTTTTAGTTTGACTTGGTAAAGCCTACCTTATACGCCGGTCCTTTCTAAAAAAGGGAGAGCACCTGAGGTGCCCTCCGTTTTACGTTCCATCTACGGGGAAGGCGATCTTGCAATTGGCTTTGTACTCAACAACCTCTCCATTTTGCACATTGGCAGTCAGGTTGTAAATCTCCACTCCTGAGATGTTACGGACGGTCTTGGAGGCTTGTCTTACGGCATCGCGAACCGCCGCATCCCAGCTGTCTTTGGATTCACCTACCACTTCAATAACCTTGACTACGGTCATGGGCAAACCTCCCTTCGGCTGTTTCTTTGGGCTTCCGCCCGCCGGCCAAGTTTAGTATGGCTCCCCGGCAAAAAAAGCATACAAAAAAGCGGGCCTTACCCGCTTTCCATCAAGCGTTTTATTTTTAAGAGAATTTGCTTTTCTAGGCGCGAAACCTGCACTTGAGACAGGCCCAGTTGGGCCGCCACTTCTGCTTGAGTCTTATCCCTGAAGAAACGTTCGTAAATTATGTACCGTTCGCGCGGTGCCAGTTTTTCCAGAACCTGATTCAAAAGTACATGCTCCAGCCATTCTTCACCTTTTTCTTCGCCCAGTTGGGCTTCAAGGTTAATGGCCGTGCCTTCATCTTGATAAATGGGATCAGATAGGGAAGTGGGCGATTCGGTAGCCTCCAAGGCGGCTACCAACTCTTCAGGCGCCACCCCTAATTCTCGGGCAAGCTCGTTCAGCGACGGTTCTCGTCCCAGGCGCTGTCCCAAGGCCGTGCTGGCCCGCCGGGCCTTAAGCGCCGTCTCCTTAAGCGAACGGCTTACACGGATGGGGTTATCGTCACGGAGAAAACGGCGGATTTCCCCGACGATCATGGGCACGGCGTAGGTAGAAAACTGCACCCCGTAATCAAGGCTAAACTTGTCCACTGCCTTCATAAGGCCGATAGTACCGATTTGAAAAAGGTCCTCAAACTCGTAACCTCGACCGCAAAAGCGGCGTGCTATACCCACTACCAGACGCAGGTTATTCTTAATCAACTCATCACGAGCCTCGCGGTCACCGGCCTGTGTTCGCCGTACTAATTCGGCTACCGCTTCAGGTTGCAAAGCAATGCGAGCAGGAAGGTCCAAACTAATAAAGCGTTCATTCATCTGCCACGCCCCGCTGTTCATCCAGCGTCTTCTCCATGTAAATCCGTGTACCGTGCTCCGAGCTTATTTCTACCCTGTCCATGCAGGCCTCAATGAGGGAAAGTCCAATGCCCATTCTCTCGCCGGGCCGAGTACTCGAGCCAAAGCGGCGGGCGGCGGCCAGGTCGGCTATTCCCCTCCCTTCGTCGCTCACCTCGATCATAATCCGTCGTCCTGCCAAGCGCACATAAATACGCACCGGTCCCTCTCCTTCGGGGTAGGCATGAACCACGGCGTTGGTGACTGCTTCTGATACGGCCGTACTGATGTCCGCCAGTTCGGACAGTGTCGGATCGAGCTGGCTGGCAAAGGCGGCAACGGTCGTACGGGCGAAAGCCACATTCTCCGGCCGGCTGGGAAACTCTAAGTGCATCTCGTTTTCTTTCATTCTTTCTCCCTCCCCACGCGGGCCAGGGCTTCTTTTACCGTAGCTGTAACTGGCATAATCTTGGTAAGGCCGGAAAGCTCCAGCACCCGGCGCACCTGGGCGCGGGCACCGGCTACGGCCATTACCCAACCATTCTCCATGCACCAGCGGTAACGGCCCAAGAGAAATCCTAACCCGGAGCTATCCATAAAGTTAACTCCGGTTAAATCCAAAATGAGACATCGCATACCCGGCTTGATCAGTGCTGCTTCGAGCTCAGTCCGGGCGCGAGGTACCGTTGCTACATCGAGCTCGCCATCTAAAACCGCAATTATGCTCGTTCCTTCATATCTAAGTACGACCCCCACTGCTCTTCCTCCCTATGATTGGTATTGCTCTCATTATTTACCATTTACTTTCTCATATTCGCTTTCCCGGCCTTCTTTCCTGCTGAGAGTGAAATTCTTCCGTAAAAAGAAAATAGGCCCAGGGCTTAACCTGGCGCCTACCAGTACTTCTTTTCTTTTACTTCTAACTGCCCGCAGCAAACCAGCCCCGCAAAATCCGTTGAAAAAGCTCGCCCCAGCTTACTACGTCGATGCCTTGTGCGGCAACAAGCGCTACTTCTCCAACGGGTTTACCATCTTTGAAGGCGGTCAAACTTCCCAGGGGGGTCCCTTGCTCGACCGGCGCCTTAACTACCTCCGCCTCCAGTTTTATCTGATAGCTCACCTTGTCCTCTTCGCCTTTGGGAATAGTCACGGCCAGGTCTTCAGCACAGGCCAGCCCAACCTGCCGCTCAGCGCCATGGACAACCGGCAAAGTCGCTTTAATTTCTCCCTTTTGGGCTACGGGAAGAGAGGTATAGTTGGCAAAACCGTAGTTTAAGAGCTTAATGGCTTCCTGAAAGTGGCTCCGCGGCGCAGGGCAACCGAGGACGACGCTTACCAAGCGGAAACCATTCTTTTTTCCGGTTGCGGCCAGGCAATATCCTGCCTTCTCCGTCCAGCCTGTTTTGAGCCCGTCGACCACGTCCTCGTACCAGGCTAAGAGCTTGTTGGTGTTCCAGAGGATGAGCAGCGGGTTTTCCCGGAAGCGGTACTCGTAAATGGCGGTGTACTTAAGGAGCTGGGGGTGTTTAACTGCTTCCCGGGACATCAGGGCCACGTCGTAAGCGCTGGTATAATGGTTCTCCGCCGGCATACCATGGCAGTTAACGAAGTGTGTATTTTTCATGCCGAGTTCGGCTGCCCGGGCGTTCATAAGCTCGACAAATTTGGCTTCTGAGCCGGCTACATGTTCGGCTAAAGCCACGCACGCATCATTTCCCGACCCCACCGCGATACCGATCAAAAGCTCCTCAACCGTGCGCTTTTCACCTTGTTCGAGGAACACCACCGAACCGTCTGTGTCGCTCTGCGCCCGGGCGTTCTCCGAGGTCACTACCAAGTCGTCGAGTTTTATCCGGCCTTGTTCGACGGCTTCAATCCCGAGAAGCAGAGTCATGATTTTGGTGATACTGGCCGGTTCGCGCCTTTCGTGCGGTGCTTTTTCGAAGAGAACCTCGCCGGTCACCGGGTCCATGAGTACCGCGCTAGCTGCGCTGGTCTCTAACGCGCTGGTCTCCAAGTTCTGAGCATGGGCCGGCCAGGCGGGAACTAAAGCGCCGATAATTAGGGCTGCAAGAAAACTCAAGGCCCCCTTAAGTCTTTTTTTGCCCATCCTGGATCTCCTTTCCTCTTTCTCTTTAGAGGTAGCTTATCCAGGATGGGGTAAATCCATGCATAGACCGTTAGAGCCTGGCAATAACCTCACCAACCAAGCGAGCCAGGCGAGGCCCACTGGAAGCAGCCACATCCAGGACGGCCCGGTGTTGAGCGACTTCTTCCTCCTCTCCACGGGCGCTATTGGTTATGACCGAGATAGCCAGCACTCTTAGTCCCGCGTGATTGGCTACGATTACTTCGGGTACAGTAGACATGCCCACGGCATCGGCCCCTAGACGGGCAAAAGCCCTCAGTTCTGCAGGCGTCTCAAAGCTGGGGCCCGTTACACCGATATAGACCCCTTCTTTAAGCTCCAACTGTAAATCATCCGCCGCTTTGCGCGCCAGGTCCGAAAGAAAAGGAGTATAAGGCGGAGTAAGGGAGGGAAAACGCGGGCCCAGTTGTAGATCGTTTGGCCCGATAAGGGGATTTGTTCCCATGAAATTTATGTGGTCCGTGATCAGCATGAGGTCGCCCGGCTTCAGCTTTGGGTTAATCCCGCCGGCTGCGTTGGTAACCACCAGAACCTCAACACCTAAAGCCTGTGCCAGGCGCACCGGAAAAGTAACCTCCTCAAGTGAATAGCCCTCGTAATAGTGGAAGCGCCCCTGGAAAACGAGCACTTCTTTTCCGTTCCAAAGCCCGACCACCAGACGCCCAGCGTGGCCTTCCACTGTAGAAACGGGAAAATGCGGGATGTCACGGTACGGGACAATGAGGGGTTCCTTTACTTCTTCTGCTACGATCCCCAAGCCGCTCCCTAAAATTACCGCCACGCGTGGGCGAAGCGGGCGGAGTCTTTGAAGAAAACGCGCTGCTTCCTCTGCCTTCATTTTCACGGTTAGGGTCAAGGCTTATCATCTCCTTTCGCCATGGACGGGTGTCCTCCATTCCTACTGTTGCTGGAAGGCGACGCCGGCCGCCCGTGCGGGTGGCAGCGCTGGTAAACCTCCAGCAGATGCTTGTGGGTGACCCGAATGTAAATCTGGGTGGTGCTGATGTCGGCATGTCCCAGAAGCTCCTGCACCGTACGCAGGTCGGCGCCGTTTTCTAAGAGATGCGTGGCAAACGAGTGTCGCAGGGTGTGCGGGCTGGCTTCCAGCGGAAGTTTGGCTGCACCTGTATACTTTTTGAGGATTTGCCAGAAGCCCTGGCGGGTAAGCCGGCGTCCGCGGCGGTTTAAGAAAAGCGCCGTTTCACGCCGCCGGGAAAGTAAGTGCGGGCGGCCTTCTTTCAGGTATAGGACCAACGCCTGCACAGCCTTTTCGCCCACCGGTATGATGCGCTCCCGGTTCCCTTTACCGCGGCAACGTACGTACCGCTCGGGCAGGTGAAGATCGCCCAAATTTAGCCCTATTAACTCAGAAACACGTAGACCACAGGCATACATTAGTTCTAACATGGCCCTATCACGGATTTGTGCCGGACCCGTCGCCGGGACACGATTTAGAAGCTGCTCCACCTCTTGCTGACTCAAAACTCGTGGCAAGCGCACAGGCCGCCGGGGGCGTAAAAGATCTCTCGCCGGATTGTCGCTCCTAACCTCTTCTTCCTGAAGAAACCGGTAAAAGGTCCGCAGGGCTGCCTCGGCCCGGGCTATACTGCTGGGAAGGAGACCCTTTCTGGCAAGGAAATGAACGTAACCGACAAGGCTCGCCGAAGTTGCCGTCTCCAATTCTTGTCCCTGAGCGCGTAGGTAGGCAGCCAGTTGTTCTAGGTCCCGTCGGTAGCTGGCGATGGTGTTGGCCGCAAGCCCTCTTTCCACCCTTAAATAATCCAGAAAGTCGGCCAGGATCCGGCCAGCTTGTTCCGGCCTTCTTATTCCCAAGGTGCCCACCTCTTTGTTGAGCTTGTCCTAAAGACCTATATTAAAAAGACCGCCGTGACTACACAACCAACCTGGTTACCGTGCGCATGAAAACTGGAGTCACGTAAGCCTCTAACAAACCGGCCACAACGACCAAGGCCGCAGCCACAACAAAAAACAAAGCATAACTGAAGAAAGGCTGAGCTACAGATGCTCGACGGCTGAAAATGCCGTGACGCGCTGCAAAAAGAGCAAAACAGGTTGCTCCCACTCCTACCATAAGTACAGCAGGAATTAGGAGCAGGCTTTGTGGCAGCACGGCCGCTGCTGCCACGACGAGACCGCGCCAGCTGATTTCATCTACCAAGAAGCCCACTGTAAAACCGCAGGCAAAACCTTTGGTGAAAAGGAGAACTAACGCAAGAGGCAGCCCGATCACCGTAAGCCCGCCGAGCCAGATGAGTCCCACGGTCTTAAGGTTACTCCAAACCGCCTGGCCGAGAAGATCTTGGCTCGCCAGCTGACCGTCTTCCGCTACATCGCGCAGAAAAAGGTTGAGGTATTCCATAAGTTCGGCCTTTTGTTCTATAGTAAGTGCTTTCACTGCCACCGCGCCGAAAATGACACCAACGGTAAAAAGCAGGGCAACAAAAAAGTAAACACCCATATTCTCGCGCACGTGCTGGGCTAGGTCCTGCTCCAGGCGCAAGGCTCCCACGCTGACCCCTCCTCGGAATCAACCTCCCTTCAACTTTTTTATGCAGCTCCGTTCCCTGCTATGCCGATCTCCTCTGAGCGGTCAAGAGCAGAGCGATCATAGTCTTGGCGTCACGGATTTCCCCATTTTTCAGCCACTCGAGCGCCGTGCGCCATGGGACGCACCGCACTTCCAAAAATTCGTCAGCATCCTTTTCGCCGTAAGCCACCTTAAGGCCGCAGGCTTCGTATAGATAAAGAATCTCAGACGAAAATCCTGGACTCGTATAAAAGGACGTAATTTCTGTAAGGTGCTCCGGCGCATAGCCGGTTTCTTCCACCAGCTCACGAGCCGCGCACGCCGCCGGGTCTTCTCCTGCTTCCAGCTTACCCGCCGGAATCTCCCACAGTTCACACCCGGCGGCCAAACGGTACTGGCGCACCAGGAGAATTGTATCCGAATCCGCCCAGGCTATTATGGCTACGGCACCCGGATGCCGCACCACGTCCCGCTTTCCTTCCCGTCCGTTGGGGAGTCGTACCAAGGCCTGCTCTACGCGAAAAATACGGCCGCGGTAGACCTCTTCACTCCTTAGCGTTTCTTCTTTAAGTAACACTGGCAGTCTCCTCTCATTCAGCTTTAAAAAGGGCATAGTTATAGATAGTAAGAAAGAAAGATTGGGGGTATGGGCCATTCAAGTCGTTTTCTTTCGTCAGGGTTTCATTTGGCGGGGGCGAAAAGAAGAGCTTTTGCCGTTTCTGTACGGTCTGGGGCAAAAAGAGGCTGCTCTCTTGGATGTCATCAAATCCCGTCTCAACTAGCCAGTTGCCCGGCCACCCAGCCAGCAGCCGCTGCTGCCAGAAAGAAAGGCGGATCGTCGGCCGGGCAGCGGCCCATACTGTGGACTTTTATGCCGAGCTTTTCCAGCAGGTTCAAACCGGGCTCTCCCGGAGCAGTAACCAGGTGGTGGCGGCTCGCAATACCCGCCCGGGTCAGCTGTCTGCCAACAAGCTCCTGAAAAGAAGCGTCTTCAAGGCGCGGCAGGACAATCGTGGTTCGCGTCTGCGCCACCCGCCCTAACGCGGTGAGGGAATGATGGCTCACCCCATTGTGGCGCGGGCGCGGGTCAGCCGCACTGAGCCGCAAGACCGCCACCGGTCGGCCGCCCAAGCAGTTTACTGCATCCACAATCTGTCCTTGTTCTACTCCAGAGAAGCCAAAGCGGGTACCCGTACCCACTATACCCGGCCCCATGGCCACGATGGCAACGTCGGCCTTAAGTATCCATTTGGCGGCGAGAAGAGCGGTAAAAATGTTCACTGCTTCCAGGTCACCGCCAAAGGCCTGGCCAGACGTGATAGTACTTTTCAGAAGGCCTTTCTCTTTTAGCTCCGGGACCGTTCTGCTGAAAGCCAGGGGCAGCGCGGCCGCATCGGTCATGATGTAAACGATACGCGCTTCGGGTCCCAGCACAGCCCGGGCGCCGGCTGCTGCCGGGGCGAGCATGCTGTGCAGTTCGGCTACCACCACAGGCAACCCATCGAGGCTGTCGGCATCGCGTAGGAGGTCATGATACGGGCTGGCCTCTTCCTCCACCGCCAGGCAGCGCGCTTGGTACGGCGTATAGCGGAGCTTCATAATGTGTCCTGTCGACTTGTCACCAAAAGATGCTGTTTCGCGTCTGCTAAGGACGGCCATAACGAAGTGATAACCGCCGCTCCCCAGCCCCAGGTCAACCGCAGTGGTGTTCAGCTCTACCCGGCAACCGACCGGAGCCGGACCGGTAAGTTCCGGATAATTTAGAGCGCACTCCACCCGCCCACCTAAATCCACCTCGAGCTCCTCTACTCCGCTCGCTAGCTTGCGCACGCTGAGAACTACGCCCTCTGTAGAGTGGAGGAATATCACCTTTCATCTCTCCTAATTCTTCGGTTCTCTGTTCTTCTCCTGCTGAAGACGCAGGTTGTTCTTCCTATCGTAGTGGTAAGACTTTGCTATCTTTTCCCATTTTCCTTCCAAAATTTTTTGCCTTGAAATACCTAACTTAAGAAGGAATTCGGCCCGCAACAAAGAAAATTATAAAGCTAAGCGGAAAAGCAGGTATTTGGGTTAGCCCTGCTAAGCCGCTACCTCCGGCTGTAGATCTGATAAAAGGAGGTGATATTGACATAATTTTATCGGTAAATCATTAAAGTAAGTCAAGTGGGAACAAGCAAGAAATGGGAGGGGATCAACTGTGTCTGACCCTAATACGCGCGAAGGTTTTGCAAGTAAAATCGGCTTTATTTTTGCAGCAGCAGGTTCAGCTATCGGTTTAGGAAACATCTGGCGCTTTCCCTGGTTGGCCGGAGCCAACGGTGGGGCCGCATTCCTTATTATTTATCTCGGGATCGTTATTCTTGTCGGCGTAACCATGTTCATGGGCGAGGTCACCCTGGGACGATACGCTCAACGTTCCAACGTCGGCGCTTTCAAAAAGGTCGCTCCCGGCTGGACCTGGGTTGGCGCCATGGGGCTTTTGGCCGGCTTCTTGATTCTTTCCTATTACAGCGTGGTCGGCGGCTGGGTCATTTATTACTTTGTCCGGGCCATCGCTGGTTTCAACATGACCGATCCCAGCCTTACTGGCCAACTTTTTGAGAGTTTCATCACCCATCCCCTGCTGCCTCTCATCTTCCACGCTCTCTTTATGGGCATGACAATCTGGATCTGCTACAACGGCGTACAGGGTGGCATCGAAAAGTACTCCAACATCATGATGCCCGCTCTCTTTGCCATACTAATTATCCTGGCTATCCGTTCCCTTACCCTGCCGGGTGCCGCTGAAGGGCTACGGTTCTATCTGGTACCGGACTTTTCTAAGATCACCGGAAAAACCTTCCTTGATGCCCTAGGTCAGGTGTTCTTCTCCCTCAGTCTCGGTATGGGCTCCATCCTCACCTACGGCAGCTACCTGAGCAAGAAGGAGAATATTCCGCAGGTTTCCACCATTGTTCCGATCATGGATACGTTAATTGCCTTTACAGCCGGCCTAATTATCTTCCCAGCAGTGTTTAACTACGGCTTTGAGCCCGCAGCCGGTCCCGGCCTCACCTTCGTTACCCTCCCTGCCGTCTTCAGCGAAATGCCACTGGGGAACCTGTTCGGCGGAGCGTTCTTCCTCCTACTCTTCTTGGCGGCACTTACCTCAGCCATCTCGCTCTTGGAACCGCTGACGGCGTACATGATGGAAGAGCATGGCTGGGAACGCAAGAGGGCCACAGTAATTCTCGGAAGCATCATGTTCGTCATCGGAATCGGTGCTTCTCTTTCCATGGGCGTCTGGAGCAGCTTCAAAATTGCAGGCTTGGTATTCTTCGACCAGTTGGACTGGGTAGCAAACAACCTGCTCCTGCCGCTGGGCGGAATGTTTACCGCTATCGTCGTCGCCTGGGTGTGGGGCACGAAGAACGCGCTTCAGGAAGCCACGAACGATGGTACTCTAAAGTTCGGTTTGGGCGACTTTTGGGCGAATGTAATGCTTAAGTATGTTTCCCCTGCACTCGTGGCTATACTCTTCTTGACCGGTATCGGTATATTGAAAGTATAGCTTAAGAGAGGCGGTACCTGACGGTACCGCCTCGTAGTATGTTTTTCTCACCCCCGGTTAAATTACTAAAAACGGGAGGTGAGAACGTGTCCAGCCCTCGGGTAGAATGTGAAGTGAACACGTGCACCCACTGGCTGCCGGGAAATCTTTGTGCCGCCGCCAACATTGATATCCTTTACGAAGAAGAAGGCAAAATGGCCCAGCAAAAAGAACACACCGAGTGCAAAACCTTTTCCCACCGCCGTGGCCTAGCCAATATGCTGGGGTCCCTGGACAACGTTAACTGGGGCGGGATGCTGACCGGGGTGTTCCGGGATGGAGTACAGATCACGCCTACTGTAACCTGTGTTGTGGACTCCTGCAAATTTTGGCAGGAAGGCAATCGTTGTACGGCCGAGTCTATCTTTGTCTCCGGAAATGGTGCTACGGAGTGCCAGGCCACGAACTGCGACACTTTTGTCAATAAAAACGAAAGCGGCCAGCCGGCCGTTTTTGGGCACGCCTGAGGAGAGCAGTCGCAGGCCACAGCGAGTCTCAGTAAAGCAAGACCTGGGGCGTACCCAGGTCTTGCGTCTTGTTGTTAATCTTTTTCTTACGGCTGGAACCTACGAGTGGCTTACTTCTCCGGCTCCCAGAAGACTTTGTAAGCCCGGTAGGCCATGTAAATGTCGACCTTGCTCGCCACCTCGAACGGCGAATGCATGCTGAGAAGGGCAACGCCTGCGTCTAAGACGTCCATCCCCAAGTTGGCGAGAAATTGAGCGATAGTGCCGCCACCGCCTTCGTCGACCTTGCCCAGTTCACCCGGCTGCCAGGCTATATTATGGCGGTTGAGAAGATCGCGCACGAGAGCGGTAAACTCGGCACTGGCTTCGCTGGAGCCGCTTTTGCCTCTGGCACCCGTATATTTGCTCAAGTTGATTCCGTATCCGAGGAGTGCCGAGTTACGTTTATCGCTAACTTCCTGGTAAGAAGGGTCTAAAGCGGCGTTTACATCGGCCGACAAAGCCTCACCTCGTGCTAGAGCCTCGCGCACACCGAAATCCACCGAATTAATACCTTCCCGGCGTACCAGGTCGGCCACAACGTTCTCGAAGAAGCGCGACTGCGCTCCGGTGTTACCCATGCTACCGACTTCCTCTCTATCCGTAAAAAGGCAGACGGCGGTCTTAAGCGGCTGCCGCACCTCAAGAAGTGCACGCAGGCTGGTATACGCCGAGATACGGTCGTCTTGCCCGTAGCCTCCCACCATGCTACGGTCGAAGCCTACGTCCCTTGCCGGACCAGCTGGAACTGCTTCTAGCTCGGCGCTCACGAAATCCTCTTCGCGGATACCGTAGACCTCTTTAAGAAGGTTCAGGATGGCCAGTTTCACCCGCTCCTTGATTTCTTCCTCCTCAGGATACGGTATGTTTCCCACCACTATGTTGAGGGCTTCGCCGCTGATGGCGTGTTTAGCCTTCTTTTCCATCTGTTCATAAGCCAGGTGAGGAAGGAGATCGGTCACGCAAAATACCGGGTCGCCGGGTTCTTCGCCCAAACGAATCTCCCGGCGCTCCCCGCCTGCAAGAACTACCAGGCCGTGCAGAGCCAAAGGATGTACCGGCCATTGGTACTTCTTAATACCGCCGTAGTAATGGGTTTTTAAAAGGGCTAAACCTTCTTCTTCATAAAGCGGGCGCGGTTTGAGATCCAGGCGTGGAGAATCAATGTGCGACCCAACCAGGCGGAAACCCGTGTTTAAAGGTTCCCGACCAACCACCACTAAAGCGGCGCTACGCCCACGGTTGTTGTAATAAATCCTTGTTCCGGGAACGAGACGCCCCTCAAACCTCTCGGCAGGCAGAAAACCATGCTTTTCTGCCTCGGCCAAAATCAAGGCGTTTGTTTCGCGCTCGGTCTTGGCCTCACTAAGAAAGGCTTTGTAGTCCTCAGCCAGAGCAAACACTCGCTGCCGTTCTTCCGAACTCAAGCGGTCCCAAGCCGGTTTGGGTTTGTAAGCCAGGTCTTCAAATAGTTTCTTACCTATGCTAGTTTCTTTCAACAAGAATCCCTCCCCTTTCTCCTGCCCTATAGTTTACCACAATTCACCAGCATTCACACCCCCGGCGGGCGTCTCTTTCAAGCATCGTATCCCGCATCCAGGCAATATTAATTATAAGAAAAAACACAACTAGCTGGTAGTTTGGCAGGCACGTGAAACCGGATGTCCCATCAGGAAGGAATTTTTCCTTTTGCTGCCAAAAGCAACTACGTAGGGCTACCAAGAGACTTATAGCAAATTTCTGACCAAGTTAGGGAGGAGGGGGGACAGCGGTTACAAAAAAGAAAGAGCCGGGCACGCTTTTTATTAAGAAAAGGGGGAGAAGTTAAGTCATGCTGGCCGTGCTTTATAACATTAGTGATTTCCTCTGGGGCTGGCCGCTTATTGTCATCATTGTTGCGGTCTCGCTTACCTTTTCCTTCCAGCTTCGCTTCATTCAGTTCACAAAATTGGGATGGATTCTCAAGAACACCCTGTTCAAGATGTTCGAGCGCCGTACCGAAGGAGAAGGGAACCTGACGCCTTTTCAAGCCGCCTGCGCTGCTCTGTCGGCCACTATTGGGGTAGGAAACATTGCCGGTGTCGGCATGGCCATCGGCCTCGGTGGCCCGGGGGCAGTTTTCTGGATGTGGGTAGTCGCCCTCTTTGCCATGATCAACAAGTATGCAGAGATTGTGCTTGGCCTTACTTATCGCGTCAAAGACCCTGAGACCGGCATCTACCGCGGCGGTGGCATGTATTATATCTCCCGGGGGCTCGGGGAGCGTTGGAGATGGCTCGCTTTTGTTTTTGCTTTGATGTTCGCTTTTATGTTCTTTGTGTTCGGTTTCGTGCAGTCTAACACCCTAGCCATTACTCTAAAGAGTTCTTTCGGCATACCTACCCTAGCGGGCGGTATTCTAGTTGCCTTTTTTGTAGGGATCGTCGTCATTGGCGGCGTGAAGCGCCTCGGGGAAGTGGCCGAAAAAGTGGTACCTATCATGGCGTTTCTCTACGCTTTAGGTGCCCTGATCATTATCTTTATGAACATCAGCCGGATTCCTGAAGTTTTCACACAGATCTTCCGCGATGCTTTTACCGGAGCGGCAGCTGCAGGAGGTTTTGCCGGTTCTACCGCCATGTTGGCCATCCGCCACGGCTTTGCCCGCGGCATCTTTTCCAACGAAGGCGGCATGGGTTCCGCGCCCGTGGCGCACTCCACTGCTGCCGTTAACCACCCCGTACGCCAGGGTATTTGGGGCGTGTTCGAAGTATTCCTTGATACTATTGTGGTGTGCTCGGCCACAGCCCTGGTAATTATGTTTACCGGCGTTCTTCCCAGCGGCAAGCTCGGCTCCGAACTCACCCAACTCGCCTTCAACACCGGCCTGCCGGTAATGGGTAACGTCATCGTCACAGTAGGTATTATCCTTTTTGCCTATACCACAGCTCTGACGAACGAGTTCTACTGCGAAACCGGCGTGGCTTACGCCCTGGGTAACAAAGCCGCCCTCGTCGTCCGTTACCTCTACATCCTCGGCCTGATCTACGGCGCCGTAGGCGGCCTGCAACAAATCTGGGGCCTAGCCGACTTTTTCATGGCCATCGTCGTTATTATCAACCTCCTGGTGATCTTTAGTCTCCGGCAGAAGGTCTGGGAAGCTACGTATGACTTCTTCTGGCGTAAACCCGGTGAGCCGAGGAAACTCAAATGGAGTGGAACCCCAAGAGAATAAGACCTGCAAAGCCCTCGTCTGAGGGCTTTTTGTATTTACTTTCCATTTGGGGTGATAATATCACCGGGAGGTGATAACGTGGCCGAAAAGAAAGACCAGGGCACTAAGAAGAAGGCGGGCGATACAAAAAAAGGCCGAACGGCCGGCTCCCCTACCCCGAAGGACAGTTTCGACGTTAAGTAGGCACAGTACGGCTCGGATAATAAGCGGAGGCCCTCACGGGCCTCTTTTTCTTCTAGAACACCTGAAAGATGAAAAACTTGAGGTACTCCGTTTCCGGCGCAGCCACAAGCACGGGATGATCTTTGGCCTGGGTGCGGTACTCCACAAGACGGAGCCGGCGGTTGGTGTCACTTGCCGCTTCCGCTACAATTGCCCGGAAAAGTTCCGGACTCATATGTTGTGAACAGGAAGCCGTGACCAGAAAGCCCCCCGGTGGGATAAGCTTGAGCGCCCGGAGGTTGATCTCTTTGTAGCCCCGTGCAGCGCCTTCGACTGCCTGCCGACTCTTGGTGAAGGCAGGCGGATCGAGAATGACCACGTCGTATCTCTCACGATCCCGCGCTAAGGCCCTGAGTTCATCAAACACGTTGCCTACCTTGAACCGGCAAAGATGCTCCAATCCATTCAGCCGGGCATTTTTTTCAGCCATGGCCACAGCTTCAGGAGAAATGTCTATACCGACAACCTCCCGAGCACCATAAAAGGCGGCATGAAGCGCAAAGGCACCCGTATGGCAAAAACAGTCCAGCACCCTGGCCCCAGAAACAAAAGGCGCTAAAGCAGCCCGGTTTTCCCGCTGATCTAGAAAGTAACCCGTTTTCTGTCCGTTTTCCACATCAACCCAGAACTTTAGGCCGTGCTCCTCGATCTGGATCAGCGGGTCGAACTTCCCGTAAAGACATCCTTTTTCCAACGGCAGGCCTTCTATTTCGCGTACTTTAACGTCGTTCCTTGCGTAAATACCGCGTGGGGCAAGAAGTTCCACCAACAGATCAACCAACGTATCCTGCCAGCGTGCGATACCGAGGGCCAGGCTCTGGATAACCAGGTAGTCGCCAAATTTGTCGACAATGAGCGCGGGAATAAAATCCGCTTCGGCAAATACCAGCCGGCAGGAGGACGTGTTCACCAAACGCCGGCGGTACTCCCAGGCAGCTTCCAGCCGGCGCCGCCAGAAGGCAGGTCCAATCTTCTCTTGTTCCGGCGTGAGGAAGCGCAGGGCAATTTGGGAGCGCGGGTTAAAATACCCTTGTCCCAAAAAGCGACCCCGTTCATCAGCGATTTCCAGCACATCCCCTGGCTCATAATCACCTTTAACCGCCACGATATCGGAAGCAAAAACCCATGGATGACCTGCCTTCAGCCTGCCTGCACCTTTTTGGTTGATAATGGCCCGGGCCACGTTCATTCCCCCATACGTTTTTTCTCGGTTTTATCCTGGAGGTTACCCTCCGGCACAATTAGAGAACCCCAAGTAGTAAAGGGCTCTTTACTCTCCCAAGCAGAAAGAAAGCGGCGATAGAAATCCGGGTAGCGCGCTATTAAATCGCGAACCAGGCTACGCATCTCCGCCCTCTTTGTCCGTCCAACTACCGGGCAATTATTTTTTACCACCGGCAGGCCTTCACGCCGGACGACGGCGTTCACAGTCTCCTCTGGAAGGTAAACCAGGGGGCGAATTACCGTAAGCCCCGTACGGCTAAGCTCTGTGCGTGGCCAAAAAGTATCTAGGCGGCCGGTGTAAACCAGGTTTAAGAAAAACGTGGCCAAGACGTCGTCCAAGTGGTGCCCTAAGGCCACCTTGTTACATCCATGGTTTAGGGCCACGGCATTCAAGGCTCCACGCCGCAGATGGGCACAGAGGGTACAGGGATTGGGCTCTTGGTGCACTTTGAACACAATGTCTCCGATAAGCGTCTTTTCTCTGATAAGAGGTACACCTAGCTCCCGGCAGTACTGCTCCAACGGTATTAGATCTTCCTCCCAGCCCAAGTCGACATGGACGGGAATAATCTCAAGCTTTGGGTATGAGGTCCGCTGCAGAAAAACGAGAATATGAAGGAGAAACACGCTGTCCTTTCCTCCGGAAACACCTACCGCTACACGGTCTTCTGGCTGAAGGAGTTGATAGCGGCGGATTGCCTGCTTAACTTTGCTAAGGAACCATTTACTGTCGCTTCGTTGCATCCCAATCTCCTTCCCCGTATCTTCACTATGGATAAATTAGCCGCAGCCTATAGGCAAGGGCTAGAAGGAGAGAAGTACCCACATAACGAATACTAGTAAAACGAAGAAGATATATAAATATCTTTTGGGGGGTAAGTAGGCTATGTGCGACACCCTTGTGGCCTTGCCGGACGTTACCTCTACCGGTACCGTTCTGCTAGGGAAAAACAGCGATCGTCCGCCTTTTGACTGCCAAGTACTCAGCTATTCTCCCCGCACCGTGCATGAGCCCGGGGAAACTCTCTCGCTGGCCTACGTAGAGATCCCGCAGGCCGAAATCACTTATGCCACGGTTGGATCCCGTCCGTACTGGTGTTGGGGCTATGAGGAAGGTTTTAACGAACACGGCGTGGCCATCGGCAACGAAGCCATTTTCACCCGGGAAAGCGCCCTCGCCGCAACCCGCTACTTGGAAGGCCGGCCGCCGGAATTGGGGCTTTTGGGAATGGAGCTCCTGCGACTTGGCTTGGAACGCGGCAAGACGGCCGTAGAAGCCATGCAAGTGATTACTCAACTGGTTGAAAAATACGGGCAGTGGGGGTCTGGAGTACCCGGTTCGGATCACCCCCAGGGATCGTATAACAACTCATTTATCATTGCCGATCACAAAGAAGCCTGGATCCTAGAGACGGCCGGAAAACGTTGGGTAGCGCGACGGGTGCAGCGCGGTTATGCCGCCATATCCAACGAGCCCAGTATCCGCACCGCCTGGGACTTAGCCAGCCCGGATTTAATTGGTCGGGCGATAGAAAAAGGGTGGTGGCCGGCCGGCAAAGAGGCCCTATTCGACTTCGCCTTAGCCTACACGGACCGACAAAAACCGCTCCAAGTCTCGCACATCCGCGCCCAGCGCCTGCGCCAACTCCTGGCGCAGGGCAAGGACCAGGGCATTTCGCCTTCCTGGATAAAACGCATCCTGCGCGATCATTATGAAGATACCTTTCTGGGCGGACCGTACTTTAATGCCGCCCTACCTGACTTTCTTACCATCTGCATGCACTCATCGCCTGCCGGCTTCACCTGGGGCAATACGGCCAGCTCGGCTATCTTCGTCCTCCCCGAGCCTGAGAAGGGCTTGCCTCACATGTGGTGGTGCGCCGGTACTCCCTGCACCGGCGTTTACCTCCCCGTTTTTCTCCCCTTGCTATCGCTGCCGGAGTCCCTTACGCGGCCGGGTACCTGCCTTACCCTTAGCCCCGCACCCGAAGCACCACGCGATACCTATAGTGCCTCCTCTTACTGGTGGAAATTCCGTCACCTCTTGGACGTTCTCAAAGGTGACGAAGATGGAAGCCTTTTTACCTTCAGGCAACAGGTGGCCCGCCTGGCTTTCGACCGGCTGGAAGAAGAATGGGCTGTCTTGGCCAAGCAGGTAGAAAAAGAAGCCCTAGATGCAGTGCATGAAGGAAGAAGCCAAGACGCCGCAACGCTCCTCACCAACTTTACGGCCACATGCGTGGACCAAGCGCTGGCTACCGCCCGCAAGGTAAAAGAAGCTGTACTGGCTTTAGGCTAGTGCATAACGCGCCGGGGAACGCCGCATATCAGTTTAAGCTTGAGAAGAAAGGAGTTAAGCCCGTGCGCCGCAAGGCTAAGGACCCCAAGAATCGGCCGGCAACAAAACTTCGTAATAAGAGTGAGCTGGTAGAAGAAGTAGACCGCGAAGAGCTCTACCTTACTCCCGACAAAATGAGGGAAAACCCTTACAAGACACCTCCCAACGAACTGACAAGCAAGGAGCAGCCCCGCTAAGCTGCCCCTGTTTCATACCTGTTTTCATTATGGACCCCCTGCTTCCCGTCCGTTGCCGGCCCTTTTGTGTCTAGAACACGGCCAGGTCCCTTCCAATTCCAGGAGAAAACGCTTCCGCTCCAGGCCGCCCGCATAACCGACAAGGCCACCATTAGAACTCAAGACCCGGTGACAGGGGACAATTAAGGCTACTGGATTTACGTGGAGGGCACGCCCTACAGCCCGCGCCGCGCGAGGCCGGCCGAGACGGACTGCCAGTTCGCCGTAGGTCAATGTTTTGCCGTAGGGTACATTAACGAGTTCCTGCCACACAGAGCGCTGAAAGGCCGTGCCCTGGAGGTCTAACGCGACGTTGAAAGTGTGCCTTCGGCCGCTCAAATACTCCCGCACCTGTGCTTCTACCTCGCGCAGCCTCCCGCCATCCTCTTGACCTCTCACAATAGCTTCTGTTGGAAAGTGGAACCTGAGCCAATCGAGCTCGGACTTCAATTCTTTGAGAAACGAAAGCCGACAGACGCCGCGGGTAGATACGGCCAGAAACAACTTCCCCAAGACTGTGTCGAACTCGCACCACTCAATCACGCCAGTCTTTTTCTCCCTTCCGGGCCTTTATCTCTGCGGCTTTCCCCAGCTTGTTCTCCAATCACTTTATGTCAAGTAGCGGCACTTGAAGTGCGCACCCACAACATACGCCCTGCAGAGAAGTAGTATCGGACCAGGCCCTCTTCAGCCAGATAGGCCAGATGAGCGGTCACGGCCGCACTGGAAAGGTAATACTGGTCGGGACTCAGCGTTATACCCTTCTCGGTAGCAAATAGAGCCACCAGATCTTCGCGGCTGCGCGGCTCCTCCAAGAGGGTCAAAATGTACTCGCCCACCGAAAGAAGGCGCGCCCTGTTTGCCGCCAAAACTGGAGCAAGGTCTGTGGTGAGCTCGCCGTGGCACGGGAGATAATAAGCAGCCTGGAAACCGGACAGCTTTTCCAAGGTCCTAAGGGCCGCACGTACCTGAGCAAAATAAGGCAGGTAGTACTTATCGAGGATCGTACAGGAAAAAACGGCATCCGCGCAAAACAATACACCATCCGGTGTCAGCACCCCTATCTGCTCTGGGGCGTGCCCGGGAAGAGGCACCACCTGAAGCGGCGCCAGTTCCGGGTTTTCACTTCCCAGGCGGCGGTCTACCCTGGAGGGCTTGGCCATAACAAACTTATTTTTTAGGGCCGGAAAGGGGTCTCCGCCCGAGAGATAAAAAGGTTCCAGGTACGGATTTTCAATTACCGCTGCTTCGAAAGGCGTGGCCCAAGTAACAGCTTCGGTGCGTTTTTGCAAAAAGGCATTTCCTCCGCAGTGGTCTGCGTGGCTGTGGGTATTGATAATGGTGCGGATAGGCAGCGCCTCGGCCTCGCGCAGAGCCTTGAGCACCCGGCGCCCGCTTTCGTCGTCCAGTCCGGTATCGATGACGGCCGCTCCGCCGTCAGGGTAAAGGTAGATACCGATGTTTACCGAACCCGGAAGGTAATACGTGCGCCCTTGAATTAGGGTTAGCGTAGAGCAACACCTCACTTTTTTCGCGCTCGATCCTCGCTACCATAGTAGCAAAATCTGTTCTACCCGGCAACCTTGCTTGTGCTGCTTTAGCTCGTATACCAGCTTCAGCTGAACAAAAACACTCCTTCCCGTTTTTCCGGCGAAGGAGTGTTACTTATGTTTGACCGATTATTTGATCCGGCTTTCTCCAACTGCCGGCAAGTGCCACCCTCTTGAAAGCCACCTGCATTGAGGTTTGGTGCCGGAGGCGGGGATCGAACCCGCACGCACGTTACCGTGCCAGGGATTTTAAGTCCCTTGCGTCTGCCGGTTCCGCCACTCCGGCACTCCTCAGCGCTATTTTAGCACCATTACTGCCGACTTTCAAGGGTATTGTTCAGGATCGTGTTACATCTCGTCAGAGATAGATACCCACGCCTGGTCCGAGTGGGAGTTTGAGGAGCATCCAGATAATGAGCTGTATTGAGAGAACAATAAGGTAGGCGATGGAGTATGGCAACATAAGAGAAATATACGTTCCTATCCCAACTTCCTCTTTCTTCGGATTAAACTGGGTGAGGAGCCCAAGGATCACCGGGATATAAGGCGATAAGGGCGAAATGATATTAGTGGCGGTATCGCCTACCCGGTACGCCACCTGCGTCAGCGCAGGGGAAAAGTTAACCACCGAGAACATAGGCAGAAAGATCGGCGCCAAAATGATCCACTTGGAAGAACCGCTAACGATGAAGAGATTAATGAAAGCCACGAGCAAAACGAACATCAACGCCAGCGGGATTCCGCCCAGGTTCATGGCTTTGAGGAACTCGGCGCCCTTTACGGCGAGAACCGTAGTGATATTGCTGCTGTTGAATAAAGAGATAAAAAGAGCCGCCGGCAAAGCCACTACAATGAAACCAACAATACCTTCGATACCCTTGGCCATGTAGCGCGGAACGTCTTTTTCGGAACGGATAGTGCCGGCTCCAATGCCATAGGAAACGCCCACGAATAGGAAGAAGAAAAAGAGAATAGCCATGATGCTGTCCGTAAGAGGTGACTTGGGCAGGAAGCCGCCTTCTGGGTTGCGGAAGAATGCTCCGGGCGGCAGGCTGAGAACGAGCATAATAGCAACGAAGAGAAGGAAGCCTCCCAGGGCCCACCGCAGACCTCTCTCTTCCTCTGGTTTCAGAGCATGCTCTTTAAGCAGATTCTCATCCAGCTTTTCCTGCGCTCTTGTATCGCCCAGGCGTTTGGCAGTGAAGCGCTCGGTGACGTAGGTGGTAGCAAATGTAAGTGTAAACGTCGCTACAATCATGAAGAACCAGTTGATCATGGGATGGGTAGGAGCGGTGATTCCCATGGCCTGAGCAACAGGCGCAGTAATACCGGAAAGGAGAGCATCGGTGCCCGCGATCATAAGGTTCGCGGTGAACCCGCTCCATCCGGCCGCGTACCCCGTCACCACGCCCACCAGCGGATTACGGCCGAGTGCCGCAAAGAGCGAACCACCGATCGCTGCCGTAAAAACCGACCCAGCATCTGAAGCCAGATTTGAGTTGACACCCACAAAAGCTAACGCCATGGTTACCAGTGCAGGTGGGGCACCCAGGATTGTCTTACGCATGACCGCAGACATAAAGCCCGTCTGGTCGAGAAGAGCAATACCGAGCATCATGGTGAGAATAAGGCCGAGCGGTGGAAAAGAAACGAAGTTTTTCACGAAGTCGGCCATAAACTGGCGCATAGGATCAAAGGCGAGCAAGTTCTTAACGGCAACAGTTACCTCTTCAGGAGCTTCCCCCGCCTTAGCAGGAGGTTTAAGATAGGTTACCTCAACACCGGCCGAAGCCAGCGCCCATGAAAGAAGCAGGGTCACGAGAGCAAGGATAACGAAAAGCGTGAAAGGATGGGGCAGCTTATTTCCTACAACTTCCACCCAATTGATAAATTTACCGAACCAACCGCCGAGTTCATCAGTCTTCTTGGTCGGCACCTTTTCCCCTCCTCGAAAACATTTCTATGCTTGAGGGTACTGATACAAGTGACCTGAACGACTCCTTCTTAAGCGACCCAAAAAGGTAAGCCCACCTCCTTTAGAAGAAAAAGCTTCGCCACAGTCGACACATACTCCTTCTATTTTCGGCAGGAAACCTCACAGGAAAATCGGTAGCGTGCGAAAAAAGGCTTCGCTATTTGAGGTACAGCATTGCCGCCCGAACAAAAATCTCGACACCAATCGGCAAAGCCGCCTCGTCCACGAGAAACTCAGGATTATGCAGCGGCACTTTCCTCGCGCCCGGAGCAGTGCATCCCAGCCAGAATAGGGC
Organism: Bacillota bacterium; assembly: GCA_030153805.1. GTDB lineage: Bacteria > Bacillota > DTU030 > DUMP01 > DUMP01 > DUMP01. The sequence goes on from JASKLG010000006.1 coordinate 40,295, forward strand.
ACCCGGAATTCTTTCCAAGTAGAAGGCAAAGTCTTCGGCCCCCATTCCCGGATACTCGGGCTGAAGCACTCCTGAAGCCCCTAAAGTATCCGTACCTGCTCGCCGAATAAGCTCTACTCCCTCCTCGGCGTTAACCACCGGCGGGTAGCCGCGGACGTAACTGGTCTCGCAACTCGCTCCAAAACCCTCTGCCACTTTGGTGGCCAATTCCACCAGACGCTCGGGCACAAGCTCCCGCACCTTGGGATTAAGAGTCCGGCATGTGCCTTCCAGTCTTACTTCTTCCGCAATGATATTATACCGGTTGCCGCCCTGGATAGTACCGAAGGAAAGCACTGCAGCCTCAAGCGGGCTAACATTACGGCTGACAATGGTCTGCAGGGCGGTAACCACGTGGGCTGCCGCAACTATGGCATCAACACCTTGGTGGGGCGCCGAACCATGGCTGCTTTTCCCGCGGATGGTTAAGAAGACCCGGTCAGAAGCCGCCATTAGTGGTCCGGTACGCACGCCGATAGTCCCTGTCGGCAGGTCGGGCCAAACATGCAGGGCAAGGATGAGGTCAACCTTGGGGTCATCCAGCGCTCCTCCATCTATCAGGATGTGCGCCCCGCCGGTAGGATTGTTTTCCTCCGCCGGTTGAAACAGAAACTTCACATTTCCAACCAGGCCGTCCCTCAGCTCCGTCAGGACCTTTGCCGTCCCTAGAAGGATAGCTGTATGGGCATCGTGCCCACAGGCATGCATTACGCCCGGTACTTGAGAAGGAAATGGGCAACCGGTTCTCTCCGGTAGCGGTAAAGCATCCATATCCGCCCGTAAGGCCAGGGTCTTTCCAGGCCGCTTCCCACGCAGCAGCCCTACTACCCCCGTTTCTCCGACGCGTCTCACTTCCAAACCTAACTGTTTGAGGTTGGCTTCTACCAGCGCGGCCGTCCGCTCCTCTTTTAAGCTGAGCTCCGGGTACTGATGAATATCCCAACGCAGTCTCTGGACGAAGGCCGTGCTTTCTATCACTTTTTCTTTGATGCCGTCCTTCATACTTCCACACTCCCGTTTGTGGCCTAAGGTAAGGGTCCTTTTTCTTGCTTATTCGCCGGCTGGCGATCTTATCCTCCTGACCGCTTGCAAATGTCCGGCGAATGTCCTATCCTAAACATCACGGAGGGATGGCAAATGGAAAATAAGAAAATACATGATGTAGCAGTTGTAGGCTGCGGTCCCGCGGGGCTCTCGGCAGCAGTCAACGCTGCCATCAGGAAAAAAGACATCGTGATCCTGGGCTCGGAGTTCTGCAGCCCGAAACTTCACCGTGCTCCGCGCATTGACAACTATTTGGGCCTCCCTGGTGTAAGCGGGGAAGAGCTCCGTCAAGCCGCCTTAAAACACGTAGCCCAATTTGGTCTTGAGGTCCTGCCGGCCCGGGTCGAGACTATTATTCCCCTAGACGGACACTTTCAGCTCCTTACCCGTACCGACATTTACGAAGCCAAGGCGGTCATCCTCGCTACCGGAGTTGTGGAAGTTGCCACTTTACCCGGCGAAAAGGAATTGCTGGGACGTGGCGTAAGCTATTGCGCCACCTGCGACGGGCCAATATTTAGCGGGCAGCCTGTGGCCGTGATTTCAGACCTCGAAGAAGGAGAAGAGGAAGCCAACTATTTAGCAGACATCGCTTCCGAGGTTTATTGAGCTCTTTCCCTTGACCGAGAGCCTTGTCGGGGCAAAGGTTCCAAGGGTCAAGGAAAATAAGTTTCTCCCAGGGGGAGCATGAGAAAACACGGGTAA
>JASKLG010000043.1 GCA_030153805.1 Bacillota bacterium
AAGGCGGGCCACGCCGTAGCCGAGACGCATCCTTATCACCTTGGTCTGGTGAAATTTGCTGAAATTGTAGGCCAAAAGACGAACGGCCAAATCAAGATTGACATTTACGCCAATGGCCAGCTCGGTAACGAGCGAGACATGATCGAGGGCCTGCAGATCGGTACTATCGACCTCGTCGTAACTTCTACCGGGCCGGTGAGCAACTTCGTCCCGGAGATGGGCGTGGTCGACCTGCCCTTCCTCTTCCGCGACCGTGAGCATGCCTACAAGGTCCTCGACGGCCAGATCGGACAGGACCTGCTGAAGAAGTTTGATGCCAAGAACATTGTCGGGCTGGCCTTCTGGGAGAACGGGTTCCGGCATCTCACCAATTCCAAACGCCCGGTGAATACCCCGGAGGACGTCAAGGGGCTGAAGATCCGCACCATGGAGAACCCGGTGCACCAGGAGACCTTCCGCGTTCTTGGCGCCGATCCCACGCCCATGGCCTGGAGCGAGGTCTTCACGGCCCTGCAGCAGAAGACCATCGACGGCCAGGAGAACCCCATTCCCATCATTTACAACCAGAAGATTTACGAGGCACAGAAGTACCTGGCCCTTACCGGCCACTTCTACTCCCCCTCGCTTCTTCTGATGAGCAAAGCCGCATTCGATAAGCTAACGCCGGAGCAGCAGGAAATCTTCCGCGAGGCGGCGGTGGAAGCGGCGAGCTACGAGCGGGACCAAATCAAAAAACAAGAAGACGAGCAGGTAGACAAGCTTAAGGCTTTCGGCATGGAGATCACCGAGCCCGACCGCGCAGCTTTCCAGGAGGCTACGCAAAGCGTTTACCAGAAGTTTGAGCCCCAGTTCGGGAAGGAACTTATTCAACAAATCCTGGACACCAACTAAGCCCTACCGGGGGGCGGGAAGCAGCCCCCGCCCCCCAAAGGAGCGTGACTTTAACATGCAGCTACTCAGCAACCTGAGCCGGAAAGTGGAGAAGGTTACAGAAGGGCTTCTTTATCTTCTCCTTCTGGTGATGGTAATTACCACTTTCCTGCAGGTATTTTTCCGCTACGTCATGTTTCATTCTCTTCCCTGGTCCGAAGAAGTTTCCCGTTATGCTCTTGTGTGGCTTACCTTTATCGGTGCCAGCTACGGCCTAAAGCGCGGGATTCATGTGGCGGTAGAGGTACTGGTTCAGGCCCTGCCTCCTGGACCCAAGCGGGCCCTTAAAGCTTTAGGTTACCTGCTCATGTCCCTTCTAGGTTTAGTCCTTCTGGTATATGGGGCCAAACTCGTCCGGGTCAATATGGGCCAGCTCTCTCCTTCCCTTCACATCCCCATTGGCCTTATCTATGCGGCGCTTCCGGTAGGAGGGCTGACCATGTTCATTCATGCCCTCACCTGCCTTTTTGAGCCGAGAAAGGAGGTAGAGGGCTGATGTCGGCGGTGGCTGTAGTCCTCCTGACGCTTTTGGTGGTGCTCATCGCCCTGGGTGTGCCCATCGCTTTCTCCTTGGCGCTGGCTTCCCTGGGGGCGATTCTCGTGCAGGGACAGATTCCGCTTCTGGCTCTGCCGCAGCGCCTGTTTACCGCAACGGATTCATTCGCCCTTCTCGCCGTCCCCTTTTTTATCTTGGCCGGCGAAATCATGCAGCAGGGCGGGATATCGCGGCGGCTGGTTGCTTTTGCCAACGATCTTTTGGGCTGGATTAGCGGCGGTTTGGCCCTGGTGTCCATCGCCGCCTCTGCCTTTTTTGCGGCCATCTCCGGCTCCGGCGCGGCTACCACGGCGGCCATCGGTGGCGTTATGTATCCCGAAATGAAAAAGCGGGGTTACCACCCCGACTTTGCCGCGGCCATCCAGGCCCTGGGCGGGACGCTGGGTATCGTTATTCCTCCCAGCATTCCGTTTGTCGTCTACGGCATTATAACCGGAGCATCGGTAGGAGCACTCTTTCTCGCGGGGGTTGTTCCCGGAATTTTGGGGGCTTTGGCTTACATGTCTCTGGCGTATCTTCTGAGCCGCCGTGCCGGATACCGGAGCAGCAGGCGGGCCAGTTTCGGGCAGCTCTGGCGCTCGTTCCGCAATGCCTTTTGGGGGCTTCTCATGCCCCTCATCATCCTGGGTGGGATTTACGGTGGAGTTTTCACGCCGACGGAAGCGGCCGTAGTGGCCGTGGTTTACGCCCTGGCCGTAGCGCTTTTTGTTTACCGCGAGATAGGTCTCAAAGACCTCAAGCGAATCTTTGTCGGGGCAGCTCTCACCAGCGCCATGGTGATGTTTCTTATCGCCACGGCGGCGCTCTTTGGCTGGGTGATGACGCGGGAGAACATTCCGCAGCAACTGGCTAAGGCCATCGTTTCCGTAGCCGGCACACCGCTTACCTTCCTGCTCCTCGTCAACGTGGTCTATTTCGTCGCCGGCGCGCTGCTCGACACGGTGGCCATCATCCTCCTTCTCGTGCCCATCCTGTACCCGATTGCCGCCCAATTGGGTATCGACCCGGTGCATTTTGGGCTGGTGACTGTCTTCAACCTGGGCATTGGCCAGATAACGCCCCCCTTCGGCGTCTGCCTCTTTGTCGCCTCCGGCATCTCGGGCATTTCCCTGGAACGAATCACCCGGGCCATCTGGCCGTTCTTCTTCCTGGCCGTGCTCCTCATTCTCCTTTACACTTACGTTCCGGCGCTAAGCCTGTGGTTGCCGGCATTTCTCAAAGGGTAGTGTAAATATGCCTGCGATCCGTCCTGGGCGCGCGGGAATATTTTCGCCTGGTGCCGCAGCTTTTTCAGAGGGCGAAACAACGTAGGGAAATCGCCAACGAGGGAGAAGAAAGAGGCTGAAGTATCGTAGAAAGAGGTGTAGCCATGCTTTCGGACATCGAGATTGCCCAGGCGGCTAAGCTCAAACCTATTGAAGAGGTGGCCGCCACCCTAGGTATTGCGCCTGAAGAGCTGGAACTTTACGGCCGGTACAAGGCCAAGGTAAGTCCCGCGGTCTGGGAGCGGGTGAAAGGGCGGCCCGACGGCAAACTCATCTTGGTTACGGCCATCAACCCAACTCCGGCCGGCGAAGGCAAGACTACCACTACCGTCGGCTTGGGGCAGGCCCTGGCCCGCTTGGGGAAGAAGGCGGCCATCGCTTTGCGCGAACCTTCCCTGGGCCCCATCTTCGGAGTAAAAGGCGGCGCGGCGGGGGGAGGGTACTCGCAGGTGGTACCCATGGAGGACATCAACCTGCATTTCACCGGCGACATCCACGCCGTGACCACTGCCCACAACCTTCTCGCCGCCCTCATCGACAACCACCTGCAGCAGGGAAACGCCCTCGGCCTGGACCCGCGGCGTATCACCTGGAAACGGGTCCTCGACATGAACGACCGGGCGCTCAGGCACATCGTAATCGGCCTGGGAGGCAAGGCCCAGGGCGTGCCGCGCGAGGACGGCTTTGACATCTCCGTGGCCTCGGAAGTTATGGCCGTCCTCTGCCTGGCCGGGAGCCTCACCGAGCTTAAGGAGCGCCTGGCCCGGATAGTGGTGGGTTATACCTACGACGGCCGGCCCGTTACTGCCGGCGACTTGAAGGCCCAGGGCGCCATGGCCCTCCTCTTAAAAGATGCTTTGAAACCGAACCTGGTCCAGACCCTGGAGCACGTCCCGGCCTTCATTCACGGCGGACCTTTCGCCAATATCGCCCACGGTTGTAGCAGCATCCAAGCCACCCGTCTGGGGCTCAAACTCTGCGATTACTTCGTAACTGAAGCCGGTTTCGGCGCCGACCTCGGTGCAGAAAAGTTCTTCGATATCAAGTGCCGGGTGGCCGGCCTTAAGCCCAGCGCGGCCGTCATCGTGGCCACCGTAAGGGCGCTTAAGATGCACGGCGGTGTGCCGAAGGGCGAGCTTACCAAGGAGAACCTCACCGCCCTTGAAGCCGGCTTTGCCAATTTAGAAAAACAGGTAGAAAACGTGCGCCTCTTCGGCGTACCGCCGGTAGTGGCCATAAACCGGTTCCCCACCGACACCGAGCGAGAGCTTTCCCTCCTGGCGGAGCTCTGCGGGCGCCTGAACGTCCCCTTCGCCCTGTCCGAGGTTTGGGCCAGAGGAGGCGAAGGGGGACTCGAGCTCGCCGAAAAAGTGCTGGCGGCCTGTCAGGAGCCGGCCTCCTTCCACTTCCTTTACGACGAAGCGGCCAGCCCGAAGGAGAAGATCGAGACGGTTGCCCGGAAGGTGTACGGGGCGGCGCGGGTAGAATATACCCCCGACGCCGAACGCGACCTCAAAGCCATCCACGACCAGGGTCTGGACCACCTGCTCATCTGCATGGCCAAAACCCAGTATTCGCTGTCCGATAACCCTGCCCTCCTGGGTCGTCCGGAGGGGTTCACGCTTACCGTGCGCGAGGTGCGCCTCTCTGCCGGCGCAGGCTTCATTATCCCCGTCACGGGCCAGATCATGACCATGCCGGGCCTCCCCAAGCACCCGGCGGCGCTTGACATGGATATCGACGAGACGGGCCGCGTAACGGGTCTTTTCTAAGGGGGGACCTGAGGTGGCGGCGAAGATCCTGGACGGGAAAAAAGTGGCGGAGGAGATTAAGACCTCCCTGAAAGAAGAAGTGACCCGGTTGAAGGCCCGGGGGCTTACCCCCGGCCTGGCCGTGGTGCTGGTCGGGGAAGATCCGGCCTCCAAAGTGTACGTAAAGCAGAAAGAAAAGGCGTGCGAGGAGGTAGGGTTTGCTTCGCAGGTTTACCGGTTGCCGGAAGATACGAGCGAGGAGAGCCTGCTTCAACTCATCAACGAACTCAACGACGACCGGGCGGTGCACGGCATCCTCGTGCAGCTTCCCCTGCCGGGGCACTTAGATGCGAACCAGGTAATCCAGGCCATCAATCCGGCTAAAGACGTAGACGGGTTTCACCCCTTTAACGTCGGCCGGCTGGCGGCAGGGCTCGCGGCGCCAGTTCCCTGCACGCCGCGCGGCATCATTCACCTTCTGGAGGCCTATAATATACCCATTGCCGGGCGGCATGCCGTGGTGGTAGGGCGGAGCAACATCGTCGGCAAACCCCTGGCCCAACTACTCTTGGCCCGAGATGCTACCGTCACGGTCTGCCACAGCAAGACAGGTAACCTGACCTCTTTCACCCGCACGGCCGATATTCTGGTGGCGGCGGTGGGTAGGCCGCGCCTCATCACCCGGGACATGGTGAAACTGGGGGCCGTGGTGGTAGATGTGGGCATCAACCGGCTGCCGGAAGGGATGGTCGGCGATGTGGATTTTGAGGCGGTGCGCGAGGTTGCGGACTACATTACCCCCGTTCCGGGCGGCGTGGGCCCTCTGACCATTGCCATGTTGCTTAGGAACACCCTTGAGGCGGCCCTGGCCGGCCAAGGCGGCGGGCCGCCGGGCGAGTAGATTTTCGTTGGCCCTGACTGCTTATACCGGCATTGCGGAGAATTGGGCTTTGCCGCGCGCCGCTCAGGCGCCTACCCCGGTGCCCGCAAAGAGCCAGCACATTACAGGAGGCGAAAAAAATTATGGAAAAGCGTAAAGTGGCGATTCCGCAGCTTAAAGAAATGAAAAAGGCCGGGCAGAAGATCAAGATGGTCACGGCCTATGACTATCCCACTGCGGTGCTCATTGACAAGACTCCTATCGAGATGATACTGGTGGGCGACTCGCTGGGCATGGTCGTCCTCGGCTATGACGGCACCGTACCTGTGACCATGGAAGACATGATTCATCACCTCCGGCCGGTGGTAAAGGGAGCGCCGCACACCCTGGTGGTCGGCGACATGCCCTTCATGTCCTACAACGTAAGCCGCGAAGAAGCCATCCGGAACGCCGGCCGGCTGATGAAGGAGGGCGGGGCAGACTGTGTAAAGCTTGAAGGCGGCCAAGCGGTGGCGCCGACCGTGCGGGCCATCGTGGATGCCGGCATTCCGGTGATGGGGCACATCGGCCTTACGCCGCAGACGGCCTCGGCCCTGGGAGGGTTCAAGGTACAGGGCAAGGATGCCGCCATGGCCGCGAAGCTCCTGGCCGATGCCCAGGCCCTGGAGGAAGCCGGAGCGTTTGCCGTTGTCCTCGAGTGCATCCCGGCCCAGCTGGCCCGGCTTATCACCGAGAAGCTCACCATTCCCACCATCGGCATCGGCGCCGGTCCCTGGTGCGACGGCCAGGTGCTGGTGACCCAGGACATGATGGGGCTCTTTGACCGTTTTGTCCCTAAATTTGTGAAGCAGTACGCCAACGTAGGCAAGATCATGCTGGAGGCGTTTGAGAGATACGCGCAAGAGGTGGATGCGGGCGTCTTCCCCGACCTGGAACACTCCTTCACCATGAAGGAAGAGGAGTTGGAGAAACTGTATTAGCCACGCCGCACCGAACGCCCTGTAGGGCGGTTCCGACGCGGGAGGAGGAATGTGAGGATGCGCATTGCGGTTGTGGGCGCGGGGGCCATGGGCTGCATTTTCGGCGGCCTCTTGGCTGAGGGCGGCCACGAGGTGACCCTAATCGATGTTTGGAAGGAGCACATTCAGGCCCTGAACGAGCGGGGGCTCAGGCTGAGTGGCGTAAGCGGCGACCGGACGATTCCGGTCCACGCCGTGACAAGCCCTGAAGGACTACCGGTACAGAACCTGGTAATCGTTTTTGTTAAGTCGGCTTATACGGAGACGGCGGTGCGCCAGGCGGCCGCGCTGATCGGCCCGGGCACAACAGTACTTACATTGCAAAACGGCCTGGGGAACGCAGAGAAAATCGCGGCGCTGGTTGGAGCGGAAAAGGTAGTTGCCGGCGTTACGTCCCATGGCGGTACCATGCTCGGCCCTGGAGAAGTGCGCCATGCCGGACGTGGGGAAACGGTGCTGGGAGAGTTTACGGGCGGCCTCACGCCCAGGGTGGAACGCTTGGCCGCCATCCTTACGGCGGCCGGCCTGGAGGCGCGGGCGGTGGAGAACGTAGACAGCCTCGTGTGGAGCAAGCTCCTGGTGAACGTGGGGATCAACGCCATAACGGCCATCCTGCGGGTCACCAACGGGGAATTGCCGAAACACGAGGCCACGCGAGAGCTCGTGCGTTTGGCGGTAGAAGAAGGGGCGCGCGTGGCGGCGGCGAAAGGCATAAAGCTTATCCACGCCGACCCGGTGGCCAACTGTCTTAAGGTGGCGGAGCTCACCGGCCCCAACCTGTCTTCCATGCATCAAGACGTGCGGGCCAAACGGCGGACGGAAGTAGACGTGATCAACGGCGCCATCGTGGCCGAAGGAGAGAAACTCGGCATCCCCACGCCGGTGAATAAGGTCCTCACCAACCTGATCAAGGCCATCGAGGCCACTTACTAGTTATGGGTTCCCTCTCTTTTCGACGGCCGGCAAGGTAGAAAAAAGCAGCCCGGGGTTCCGGCTGCTTTTTTGTTGCCGAAAAGAAATTTGCTCTGCAGGGCTCATATGTCGGCGAAAAGCGGGGTTGAGAGATACCGTTCCCCTGTATCCGGGAAGATGGCTACGATTAGCTTGCCTTTATTCTCCGGCCGGGCGGCGAGCTTGGCGGCCGCCCAGGCGGCGGCGCCGGCCGAGATCCCGGTGAGGATGCCCTCTTCCCGGGCCAAGCGGCGGGCCATGGCGAAAGCGTCTTCGTCGGCGACGGGGATGATTTCGTCCAGAATGTCTCGGTTTAGTACCTTAGGCACGAATCCGGCGCCGATTCCTTGAATTCCATGTCTGCCTGGTGCGCCGCCGGAGAGAACGGGGGAGGCGGCCGGCTCGACGGCTACTGCTCGGAAAGTTGGTTTACGCGCCTTGATTACCTCGGCAATTCCGGTGATGGTGCCGCCTGTGCCCACTCCGGCGACGACAATGTCTACTTTACCGTCGGTATCCTGCCAGATCTCCTCGGCCGTGGTTTCTCGATGGGCGGCCGGGTTGGCGGCGTTTTCAAATTGCTGGGGAATGAAATACCGCGGGTTTTCGGCGGCCAGCTGCTGGGCGCGGGCAACGGCGCCTTTCATTCCCTGGTCGCCGGGCGTGAGGATGAGTTCTGCTCCAAGCGCCTTTAAGATAAGCTGGCGCTCGCGGCTCATGGTCTCGGGCATCACCAAAACGCAGCGTATTCCGCGCGCGGCGCAGGCGAAGGCCAGCCCGATGCCGGTGTTGCCGCTGGTAGGTTCAACTACCACGGAGTCGGGGCCTAGTCTCCCGGCGCGAGCCGCCTCGTCTAACATGCGGACGGCGATGCGGTCCTTTACGCTCCCCAGCGGGTTGAAGAACTCGAGCTTAGCCGCAACCGTAGCCCCGTCAGGCGGCACTACCTTTCTAAGGCGCACGAGCGGCGTTCGGCCGACAAGCTGGGTGATATCATCGGCAATCTTCATTATCAGGTCTCCTTCCTAAAATGGTTTCGTTCATGCCTGTTCCGGCTTCATTCGTCCTTTGCCCCTCTGATGTGCGAACGGGAAAATGCCGGGGCCGGTGAAGGCTTAGATGTAGTATTCCGGCTCGGCGAGGCGGTAGGAGTGACGTTTCGCAACATGCATGGGGGAGGTGTCTCCACCAAAAAAGGATTCCCAAGCGGCTATCCGCCGCTCCAAGAAAGCCAATCTTTCTGCCAGATGTGCCCAGGGTTCGGCTTCGGCCAGGGCGCGTGGACGTACCGCCCGTCCGGGTACACCTGTTACGGTAACTCCAGGCGCAACATCCTTAACCACCACAGTTCCTGCACCGATCTTTGCTCCGTCTCCGATCCGGATCGGCCCCAGTATTTGTGCTCCGGCGCCGATGAAAACGTCATTGCCGACCGTGGGATGCCGTTTCCCGGTATCTTTGCCGGTGCCTCCCAGGGTGACGCCGTGGTAAATCGTAACGTTGTCGCCGATTTCGGCCGTCTCGCCAATAACGGTGCCGGCGCCGTGATCAATGAAAAGATTCTTTCCTATCTTGGCTCCGGGATGGATTTCAATCCCGGTAAGGTGACGGCTGAGTTGAGAGATGAGCCGCGCCAAAAAACGCAGCTTCCGCTCATACAGCCAGTGGGCGATACGGTGAAAGAAAACGGCATGCAGTCCCGGATAGCAGAGGATGACCTCCGCTAAGCTGGGTCTGGCCGGGTCCCGGGCCTGGATGGCCCGCGCCAATTGCAAGAGCTCGGCAATCATAATGAGTTCCTCCTTTTAGTTCTCGGCTGACATGGAAGAATCGTAAGAACCGGGCCAAGGAGCCGGCATAACAGCCTCCGTCTTCCCCCAGTTCAGCAAGGTTTTCTGCCTGACATCGCGCATGCTTCACCAGGCCCACCTCCTTTCTCAAAACAAAAACCTCCGCCTCGTCTCAGAGGCGGAGGTCCACTCCGCGGTTCCACTCTGCTTGGGCAATAAAAGCCCCGCTCGGCAAGGGGACCATCATCCCCCGCGGCTTTAACGGGCCTTCCCGGCGGCACCTACTCCTTTCGGCGCCGCGGCTCCGGGGTGCACTTCAGCCAATGCTCCTGAGGGTTGCTTTCAGCCGCCGGCAACCCCTCTCTGCCAGGACACCTTCAGCTTACTCTACCCCGTCTCTGCCTTCCTCAGCTGGTTTAATAGCATTATAGCACTACGGCACAAGTACGTCAACCGGCAGGCCGCTAGTCTTCCACCTGCGCGATGGCCTGCTGCGGCGAGAGGTTGGCGTACACCACACCCATGATACCCGGAAGGTAGCGATCCATAGTGCTCAGATTGGCGTAAACCAAGTTCTTTACCAGGGCCGGAGTGAGTTCATCGCCTTCCACGTCGATAGAGGTCTTATAGCGAACTTCTCCGTCGTTAAAATCCAGCTCAAAATTGCCGATGACGAGGCCGTAATTGGCCCGGGTAAGGTACTCGGCTACCGCCAGCCGCTTTCCTTCCGGGACCTTGATCGGGCAGACGGAGTAGAATATAAACTGCTGTTGCTCTTCCCGGGCTTCGGCCCAGCACTGCCAGTTTCCGTTGCGGCCGCTGCAGGGTAGGCTGAGAATCGGCTTGCCTTCGATGCGGGCGAACTTCCAGTCATCTTCGGTAAAAAACTGGATGGCGGTCGCCAAGATTGGGCCCATTTTTCTACCTCCTAGGAAGAGGGTAATACTCGCGTGAGTGATAAAATGTATTCGCCATTGTAGCGGCTGGTTCCTGCTAGGGTTCCGCGCCGATCGGCGTGTCACGCACGGTAAGGGGCCATGTTCATGCCGCGGCAGGCGTTGATGGTGAGGGCTGGAAGACATTCGAAATAGGAAACGAAAGAGGATTTTTGCGGCCCACAGCGAAGAACCACCTAATCCGAATGTCAGCAGAGTGAGGAGGCTCACATATGGAAATGAGGCGACTCGGCCGTACAGGCCTTAAGGTTTCTCTTATCGGCTTCGGCGGCATTCCCATTCAAAGGGTAAACCGGGAAGCAGCGGCGGAGATTCTCCGGGCGGCGCTGGCGTCGGGTATCAACTTTTTTGACACGGCGCGGGGCTACACCGACAGTGAGGAAAAGTTCGGCCTGGTCTTGGGAAAGGAAGGGCCGCGCCCCGTCATCGCCACGAAATCTATGGCCCGCACGAGAGAGGGTATGGCCGCTGATATTGAACGGAGCTTGAAGAACCTTCAAGTTGATTATATCGACCTCTACCAGCTCCACAACGTTCGCTCCCAGGAGGAACTCCGGCAGGTCCTGGCCCCTGACGGTGCTTTGGCTGCCCTGCGGGAGGCGCAGGCGGCAGGGAAGGTGCGGCACGTGGGCATTACCGGGCATGTGGTAGATGTGCTGATGGAAGCCGTCCGGACGGGGGAATTCGAGACGGTGCAGTTCCCCTTTAATGCGGTGGAAAAGGAAGGAGCGGCGCGGTTACTTCCCCTGGCTGAAAAACTGGACCTGGGCGTGATTGTAATGAAACCCCTGGCCGGCGGGGCCCTGCGGCCGGTGGGGCTGGCGCTGCGCTTTCTCTTCGACTACCCGGTTTCCACCATCATCCCCGGCGCCGATTCTGTGGGGCAGGTGAAGGAAAATGCCGCCCTAGGGGTCGACCCCGCCCCGCTGACCCCAGCCGAGAGGGAGGATTTAGCCCGGCAGATCGAGGGGCTGGGCAACCGGTTTTGCCGCCGCTGCGAGTACTGCCTGCCCTGCCCGCAGGGGATAAACATCCCGTTCATCTTTGTGCTCGACGGGTATTGGACGCGCTACGGACTAAAAGAGTGGGCGGAGGAACGGTACAGGGCGCTCGACGTCCGGGCGGATGCCTGCGTGGAGTGCGGTACCTGCGAAAGCCGCTGTCCGTACAACCTACCCATCCGCAAGCTCTTAAAGGAAGCTCAAGACCATTTGAGCCGGGCTCTGGCCGGCCGCCCCGAAGCTTGACGAAAATGGCCGATCGTGGTAAAGTGGAAGACAATAAGGAGCTAACTTCAATGATCGGGAAGAGTAGGCCGCGCCGACGCTTTCAGAGAGCCGGGGCGGGTGGGAATCCGGCAGCGCAAACGTCGGCCGAATGGACCCGGGAGAAGCAGATCGAAACGCGCCTTTAGCTCAGCGTGGCCGAGAGGCGCGGAGTAGTGGCTGCCGGCCGTCTGCCGTTAACCGGACAGGGTATCGGGCGTAAGCCCCGTACCCGGTGAGTGGGGCCTTTATGGCCCAATTAGGGTGGCACCGCGAGCAGACCTCTCGTCCCTTTTCGGGGCGAGAGGTTTTTTGTTACCCGTGGGGAGGTGAACAGCATGACGTGAAGGGCGGAGCGCGTAGCGCCAATTAGAGCCATTTCCGCTGAAGGAGGATTTATCATGAAGGTTAAAGAAATGGCCGTTACTGCCCTTTTCTTGGCCTTAGGTTTTGTACTCCACCAAATTACAGTAGGGCTTTTGGCCGGGATGAAACCGGACTTCGTCATAACCATGCTGTTTGTTTCATTTCTCATTCTCCGCAACGCGCGCTTGACCTTGCCCGCCGGCCTGGCGGCTGGAATCATCGCCGCCCTTACCACTTCCATGCCGGGTGGCCAACTGCCGAACATCATTGATAAGCTGATAACCGCTGCGGTGGCCATGGGCATCATTAAGGCTCTGGCCGGGCGCCTCAACGATTACCTGCTGGCGGCAGTCGTGGGCTTCGTCGGTACCATCGTCAGCGGCCTGGCCTTTATCAGCTCCCTAGCCGTCATTATCGGTTTGCCGGCCCCGTTCATGGCCCTCTTCGTGACCGTCGTACTTCCGACGGCGGCCATCAATACCTTCCTGACCCCTTTCCTGTACGGCATTGCCCTGGCCCCGGCGCGTTCCCTGGGCCTGGCCGGGCAAAGCAAGCATTCCGCCTAGAATGGTATAGAAAGCGCCAGGCGAGCAATTAAGCCCAACCGCATGCTAAACATGGTTCCGTCGCCTCCGGATTGCTGACAGCCGGAGGCGTTTTTCATTTTTGTCCTGTATTCCTGCTTGACTGGAAAAGAGACCCTGTTTGGTCGGTGGTATCACGGCCCTGGGAAGCTGCTCTTTGGCTCTTACGCAAGCTTTGACCTCTTGGATGCGCCGCACGCGCGGGTAAGTGCGGATGGGAAACGAGCAAGTATAGCGCCATCCTTCCGGCTGAGCGGCGCGCTGCCAGGAGTTTAGCCTGAGGTTGACCCCAAAGTGGTTTTTCTCCCGGTGAGGGAACTTTTTTCTGTCTGAAGCGTCATATATGGCGGTGGGCTTTTGTGGACAAGGACGAATAACTAAAACGCCGGCCCGCCAAGGAGGCGAAAGAAATGGACAAGACTTGCCCTTCCTGCGGGCAAAAGCTGGAGCTCCTCGGGCGGAGGCAATTCCGGGTGGGCGGAACGACCGGCGGCTGGAAACTGCTCTTCGGCGAATGGGCCGAGCTGGGGGAAGAGCTGGTCGACTTCGAAGTTTGGGCCTGCCCGGGGTGCCGCAAGGTGGAGTTTTACTTGCCGGAGAAATAAGGTTCAAGGCCGGGGAAAAAGCGATTTCCCTGCCTGCCTTTTTCCTGAGATTGCGGCGGGCAGGGCCTCGCTGCCTCTAAAGATAGCGCTCGAGGATGGCTACTACCCGCCCTTTTTTGGTCGTGCCGCCGAGTTCAACCAGGCGGGCCCGGCCCAGGCCGCGCACGGAGAGGATGGCCCCCGGAGGAACCGGGGCCGCCGGATCGGTCACCAGCTCGAAGTTTACCTCGACGCGTTCCCCGTTAATGAGTGGGACGGCTTTAGTGCGCGACAGGCCGAAGGCGGCCGCTACAATGCTATCGAGCCGCGGTGAGGCTAATGTGGTGCGGATTTCCTTAACCCGGCGCGGCGGCGGGGTAAGTTGCGCCAGCGGGAGAGGGGCGACGTTTACCGGCGCGCGGCCGGCGCTTTTTAGGTTGCCGGCTATATAAGGAGCAATTTCTTTGAGCACCAGTACCTGAGCGCGCCCCTCTTCCACCAGGATGTCACCCACCTGCTCCCGCTTTATCCCCAGCCCCAGGATGGCCCCTAAGAGATCGCGGTGGCGGAGGGTGTAGAAGCGAGCCGGCCAGGTTAGGAGGAGAGCGACAAAGGGCGGAGCGGCAGAGAGTTCTGCCTCCGGATCGAGGTATTCCGGGCAAAGGAGGAGCACCCGGCGCTCGGCGTCGGCATAGCCGCCGCTTAAGGCGAAGCGCAGGTCCGGCGCTCTGCGCTTTAGGTAGAGGGTGGCATGGGCAATCTCGGCCGGGTCAAGAAAAGGGGTGCTGCGGGACCGGCCGGTACGGCGTACCCAGGCGGCCATATCTTCTAGGCGCGCCTCAAAGAATTTCCGCGCTTCTTCTTCCACAATTTCCCTCCTCTTGCCGATTGCATTGGCGGCCTTTCAGCAGACTGCACCCTTATACCGTCCGGGCCGTTAGTTTAGCCGGCGCCAGAGAAGGTAGGAATGGACGATGGGGATAAATCCGGCGGCGGTGAGGGCGATAAGGAGCAGGGGAGTGCCTACGGCGGCCGGGAGAAACGCCGCTAACGCCCCGGCCAGACCGGCTACCACCCAGACGCGCGCCGCCGTGCGGTGGGTCTTCTGCCAGACCTCTTCGCTGGCCAGCGTCCAAGGGGTCTTGATGCCCACAAAGTAATTGTAACGGATTTGCCCCATCACGTTGCCAAGGAGAATGAAGAGGAGCGGTAACCCCAAACGGACGAACAGGGTGGGCCCGGATAGATACCCCAGTGCCGTGCCCAGAATGGCCAGCTGCAGGAGGCACATAAAGAGCACCAAGAGCGCCTTCAGGAACCGGTACGTGCCGGCGAAGCGCGCGTAGTTCGCCCGGCGCGGATCAATAAGGGGCAGAACAAGGAACAAGAGGTAGAGGCCGGCCGTAAGCATCGGTTGGAAAAATACGGCGAATGTGCGGCTGGCATACCCGTCCACCTCGCCCCGGAAGTTCCAGTGGCTGGGCACTTGCTCCGGGAGACGCGGAGCGAGGTACAACCCCAAGAGGAATGTCCCCACGATGATC
>JASKLG010000044.1 GCA_030153805.1 Bacillota bacterium
GAGGATATTCGCTGTCCCCACCCTTCCTACGTGGAATTGTGCCCCATCAGGTTCCTTTTAGCAAGGACCTGACTGACTATATTGTACAAGGAGGTAGAGTTAATGAAGGCAAGAACAGCTAGACTCTTCACGGTACTCATGGTAGTGGCAGCGTTGTTCTTTGCTGTTCCGGCATGGGCAGCGCCTAAGAAGGCTGCAGCAGCCCACGGAGGAGGTGCACCGGCGGCTGCAGCGTTGAAAGACCAGAACCGCGTGCAGGACCAGGTACAAGTCGAAGACCAGGACCGGGTTCGCGAACAGGACGAAGAAAAAGATCAGGTTGAGGAACGTGTTCCCAAAAAGGATCAGAACAGAATGGAGGAGAAGGTTCAGACTCGCTCAGAGAACGAAGTTCAGCTGCGGACACAAATCCAGGACCAGGCAGGTGCCACGGTACCCAAGGCGACGCTGCAGCCCCGCCGGGGAGGCCCCAAGATTTTCGTGAATGGCCAGCTCCTCAAGGACGCGCTGCCGCCCGTGGTGAAGGAGGGGACCACGCTGGTGCCGCTGCGCGCGCTGGCGGCGAGCTTAAAGGCCCAGGTGACCTACGATGCAGCTACTAAGACGGTTACCATGGTCAAAGAGGGAGTTACCATAGAACTTAACCTGACGAGCGGCACCGTAACGCTGAAAGACCAGCTTGGTGGGGAGAAGAGCGTTTCCCTGCCCGTTCCGCCTCAGGTGATAGAAGGTTACACCTTCGTTCCGCTCCGTTTCATTGCGGAAACTTTCGCAGCGAGTGTGTATTACGATCCGACCACGCAGATCATCACCATCCAGGAACCGGGTGTGTCGGCGCCGACGGAAGGGTCTGCTCAGCTGGTAGAAGAAGCTACCCAGCCGGCGGAAGAAACTGTTCAGCCTACAGAAGAAACTGCCCCGCAGGCGGGAGAAGCCGTTCAGCCGCCAGAAGCTGTTTCGCCGATGGAAGAGCCTCTTCCGCTGGCGACAACTCCGCAACCGTAACGAAGTTCGATTTAATGCCCTGCCTAGCTATTGGGCAGGGCTTTCTGCTTGCTTTTAACACCTTCTTAACAAGCATGTAACCTGACCCTAAAGTGCGGGTAGTATAAAACATAAACGTCAGCTCCGTCTTCTTGGACAGAAGGAGGATCGTTGTGCTCGCGTTTAAATCAGAGGTTGCCAAGATTAAGCACGAGGTTTTACGAGAGGTGGCCCGCCTGACTTTGGCGGGTGAGCTTGCGGCCCAAGTCGACCGGCTGCCGCGCGCCCTCACCGACTCGGGGATAACGCGCTACCGCTGCTGCGTTTACAAGGAACGGGCGGTTCTCTCCGAGCGTATTAAGATGGCTTTGGGCTTTTCTCCCCGTGAGGTGGACCCGGAAGAGAGATTGGGCGAGATTGTTACCAACCGCCTTCCCGAATACCGGCCTGCGGCGCCGGTTCTCGACATTATTGATACGGCCTGCGACCGCTGCCCGATCGACCGTTATATGGTTACCGATGCCTGCCGCGGCTGCGTGGCCCATTTTTGCGTGAACGCCTGCCCCAAGAAAGCCATCAGCATCGTCGGCCGGCGGGCGTATATCGATCAGGAGCAGTGTGTCGAATGCGGGCGGTGCAGCCAGGCGTGCCACTTCCATGCCATTGTGGAGGTCATTCGCCCCTGCGAGCGCTCCTGCCCGGCAGAGGCCATCAAGCCCGGGCCGAGTCGCAATTCAGTGATCGACTTTGCCCTCTGTACGGCCTGCGGTACTTGTGTCACGGCCTGCCCGTTTGGCGCCATCAGCGATAAATCACAGCTGGTGGAGGTGATCGAATGGTTGAAAGCGGGCGAAAGGGTGGTGGCGGCGCTGGCGCCGGCTGTTGCCGGCCAGTTTGGACCGAACGTCAGCCTGGGCCAAGTGGTGGCTACCCTTAAGGAGGCCGGCTTTAGCGCCGCGGCCGAAGTGGCCTGCGGAGCGGATCAGGTGGCGAAAGAGGAAGCGCGCGAGTTCCGCGAACGCATCGCGGAAAAAGGGTGGATGGCGAGTTCCTGCTGCCCGGCCTTCGTGGCCTTGATCAAGAAGCACTACCCCGACCTTGTCGACCACATCTCCCAGACTGCTTCTCCTATGGTGACTTTGGCCCGTCGCTTGAAGGAAGTGGACCCGGAGTGCCGGGTAGTGTTCATCGGGCCGTGCGTGGCAAAGAAAGAGGAGGCTCTGGCGCCGGGGAGCGGCGTAAGCGCCGTGCTCACCTTTGCCGAGCTGGCCGCCTTCCTCGATGCTGAGGGGCTGGATCCGGCCAAAGCGAGCGTGCAGGAGGCTCCGATTAAAGGGGCCTCGCCTTGGGGACGGGGCTTTGCGGTGAGCGGCGGTGTGGCCGCTGCCATCCAGCAAGAACTTGCCGCCCAGGGGGCTGACGTGGAGTTTAAGCCGGTACGGGCCAACGGGCTGGAGGAGTGCAAGCGCTACCTTGCCCTGGCGCGGGCCGGGAAGCTCCCAGGCAACTTCCTCGAGGGGATGGCCTGTATAGGTGGCTGCGTGGGCGGCCCGGCCACCCTGGTAGAGGCCCCGCAGGGCGCCCGGGCGGTGGAGAGATTCCGCCGCGCGTAGGGGCACGACCCGCGTTGCCCCGGAACTGGCGGGCGGGGGATAATCCAACACGGCCCCGAACCGGAACGGTTCGGGGCCGAACGTTTCCGCTATCCGGTCAAGTGTTGGCTTAGTCACAGCGTCGGAAGCAGCAGAAGAAGAACAGGATGATGATGATAATGATAAGGATCCACCACCACCAACCACCAAAGCAACCGTCAGGCATATTCCATCCCCCTTTCCGGGCCGGCATTTGCCTTTAGTCTGGATTGATTCCCTACCTCATTGGTATGTGGTAGCGCAGCAATGTGTTACTGCCGCGAAAGAAAGCGGGAACAGGCGGTACCAACTCATTGGCGATAATGGCGGTTATGTCTTTTCACTTGGAGGTTGCGACGTAAATTTGAAATTTTGCGCTATTTGTGGCCTGACATCGAAAGTAGCCGTTTTAGATTCGTTACAGTTTTTGCCTCATTTGCTCCCTCAGGCCCAAAACTAAATTGCCTTGGAGGAAATTGGTAGTTTGTGTCGAATTTATTAAACAACGTGACCAGCGGAGGGGGTAAACTGAGGCTAGCCCTAGGTATGGGTAGGTCTGAAGGGCTGGGCAAGGGGAAGATACGAGAATGCACCAGGCAGGCGGGATAACTTTACTGCATGCAGCTGGGAGGAGGCACGCAGTGCCCATGGAGAGAGGGAAATACTACGAAGAACTGAAACGGATCGGTTTACAAAGACTCCAAGACAGCATGAGCCGAACCCTAGGACTGGCAGCTTTGGTTACTTATCCGGATGGGCGGCCTCTCACCAAAACCTCCAACCTGTGCTCTTTCTGCGCTCTGCTCGATGCTAATCCGGAAGGAAGCATGAAGTGCACGGCTTCACGCGTAGTCTCTGCCAGGGCTGCTGTGGACGCAGGGAGAGCGGTTCTTGACACTTGTCATGCAGGATTGGTGCACCTGGCAGTACCGTTTCGGGTAGCGGGAGAAACAATAGCGGTGTTGGTGAGTGGCAGTGTAGCGCTTAGGCCCCTAAGAGAAGAGGCGGTGGCCGGATTGGCCGGCGAAGCAGGTATTGACCGGCAAGAGCTTTTGGCGGCGGCCCGAACGGTGCCCATCTGGCCCGAGGAACGACTTTGGATGGCAGCGGAGATGATGCAGCAGGTAACGGAAACTGTGGGCCAGCTCCTATACACCAGGCAGGAACTCCAGCGAAAGGTAGGCGAACTTAGCCTTCTTTTTGAATTCAGCGAAAGAATTTCCGGGAGCCTGCAGATGGGCGCGATTGCCCGGCAGGGACTCCAAACGGTGTTGGATTTGACCGGCAGCACCAGTGGATCGGTGATAATATTGGGCGAGGCGGAGCTCGGGGCGCGAGGTGCGGAAGTGGCGGCTACCCTGGAGCCATGCAGCGAACTAAGGATTATTCCTCCAGAGGAAATAATAGCCGCTGTCGGGCGGCAAGGTATCGCCGCGCACTTTGAAAGCCGTCTCGCCTCTGAAAAAAAACGACCGGCAATTGCCATACCGCTTAAAGTTGGGGGCAAGGTGACGGGCGTACTTACCCTAGCCGGCAAGCCAGGAGGGCAGCGCTTCACCGAAGAAGAAGCTGTCTTCTTAACCCCCCTAGGCACCATTCTGGGGCTGGCGCTGGAGAATGCCCGTCTTTGCTCTCCATTGCGAGAGTACTATCTAAGTACCGTCCATGCGCTGGCGGCGGCATTAGAGGTCAAGGACGTGTACACGAGAGGGCATTCCATCCGGGTAGCTAAATGGGCGCGCTCCTGTGCCCGCATGCTGGGACTTGGTGCAGAAGAAGAGGAAGAGGTGTACCTGGCCGGCCTTTTACACGACGTGGGAAAAATTGGCATACGAGAAAACATCCTTCTCAAACCGACTCCCCTAACCCCGGAGGACAGAAAAGAGATTCAAAGTCATCCTGAAATAGGAGCCAGGATCCTGGAACCGGCCCGGTTTCCTGCCGCAGTCATTGCGGCCGTGCGTCATCATCACGAAGACTATGGGGGTGGTGGTTATCCGGCCGGCCTGCAAGGAGAAGAGATTCCCCTTCTGGCGCGGATTATTCGGGTGGCCGATGCTTACGATGCCATGACTTCCGCGAGGCCTTACAGGAAGGCACTAACCCCGCAAGAGGCTCGGGAGGAACTGAAGCGGTGTATAGGCCGGCAATTTGACCGGCGGGTGGTAGAAGCATTCTTGCGCATCCCAGAACAGGAGATGCAAGAAGCATTACCCCCTCCCAGGGGGGGGGGGATACCCTGATAGCTTTGCTTGGCGAAATGCTCTTTCTGCTGAAGGGGCACTGAGGCCAGGCGGTCTCTACTTGGCTGAGGCCGTGCCTACCCTTCGCGGTACCTCTGGACTGGGCTGTCCGGTCGCCACCAGCCGAGGGCCTTGG
This sequence comes from Bacillota bacterium, assembly GCA_030153805.1. Taxonomy (GTDB): domain Bacteria; phylum Bacillota; class DTU030; order DUMP01; family DUMP01; genus DUMP01. The sequence continues at coordinate 4,995 of JASKLG010000044.1, forward strand.
CTACGATGAGCAGAAGCACAGTGGCTCCGGTGATGGTCCAGGTGACGATGTGCGGCCAGCTCCCGCCCATACTGAGGAAGAGCGGCGGGAGGACCTGCAAGGCGATGACGATCGGCCGGTTCAAGATGTCCGCTATCCCCGAATCTTCCACGCCGCGGGATTTGAAATCGGGATCTACCACCCGCAGAAGAAGTATTCCCGTGGCTACAACCCCGGTGGCATGGCCCCATACCATCATGTTGCGTTCAAACCAGTCGTTGGGCGAGGAGTGGGCTCCAATGTATAGGAACCACAGCCAGTTTACCAGGAAAGCGAACGCAAAAAGCAGTTGATGATGGCCATGCCGGCGATGATGCCGCCGACAATGCCAACGGTAGCCGAAGTCATGCCGAGCCCGAGGGCATCGTGTGTTCCTGCAAAGCATTCGATAGTCGCACTAGGAAGAGCAGAACCAACATTCCTCACTCGGCCAATGTAAGGAATGTTCTCCTTAAAGGTACAGAAAGGCAAAAACTCTGAAGGATATATCCGCATACAGAAAAACCCGGGGTAGGTCCCGGGTGGTCTCGACCGGTCACTGTTTCCTGCGGAGTACAGTCCCGTGTACCCCTTGGAGCTGGCCCTCGCCCACGGAAAGTTTGCCGTTCACCAGCACGTAGTGGATGCCTTTTGGGTACCGGAAGGGGTTTTCGTAGGTGGCCGTGTCTTCGATTTCCTCAGGGTCGAAGGCGACGATGTCGGCGGCGTAACCGGGGCGCAGAAGGCCGCGGTCTGCCAAGCCGTAGCGCTGGGCCGTGGCTGAGGTCATTTTGCGGACGGCCTCCTCTAGCGTCAAGAGGCCGAGTTCGCGCACGTAGCGCCTGAGGACCCGCGGGAAGGTGCCGAAGGCGCGGGGGTGGGGCTTGCCCTGGGCCAGCGGCCCCGTCACGGCCGAGGCCCAGCCGTCGGAGCCGACGGCCGCGAGGGGGTGGGCCAGGAGCCCCTGCATTTCTTCTTCGTCTATGGTGAAGAGGCTGATGGTAGCCTCACCCCGCTCGTCGAGCAACAAGTCCAGGAGGGCATCGGCCGGATCTTTACCGCTGAGGGCGGCCACCTCGGCCAGGGTCTTCCCTTCAAATTCTTTGTGCACGGTGCAGCCGCCGAGGAGGATGTTGTCCCAACCCGCACTTTTGGCCAGGTTTTCCCAACCGGGGATTCCTTCGGCGATGTCCTTTTTAATGCGGGCGCGGCTTTCCGCGTTTTTGAGATGCTGAAGCATCTGCTCTACGCTGCCGGCCTGCGCCCAGCCCGGGATCAGGGCGGAGAGGAGGGTGTTGCCGGCGGTATAGGGGTAGACGTCGAAGGTTACGTCTACGCCACGGCGGCGGGCCGCTTCCATGAGCGCCAGGGTCTGTTTCGTTTTGCCCCAATTGGCGCGGCCGGCTGCCTTGTGGTGGGAAATGCAGACGGGTATTTTCGCTGTCTCGCCGATGCGGATGGCCTCTTCCACCGCCGGCACGAGCCGATCGCCTTCGTTGCGGATGTGACTGACGTACACCCCGCCGGCGGCCGCGGCCACGCGGGCGAGTTCGACGAGTTCTTCCGTCTCGGCGAAGCAGCCGGGCGGGTAGATCAGGCCGGTGGACAGGCCCCAGGCGCCTGCGGCCATGCTTTCGGCCAAGAGTGCCTTCATCTTCTCTAGCTCGGCCGCCGTCGGCTCCCGGTCTTCGAACCCCATCACCGCCAGGCGCAGGGTCCCGTGGCCGACCAGGAAGGCAAGGTTGGTGCTGTTGCCCTGGCTCTCGATACGCCTTAAATAATCATCCAGGCTCTGCCACGACCAGTCCAGTTCCACTCCCTTGGGGATGAACGGGGCGAGGTAGGCTTGGAGGTCGGCCAGAGTCTTGGGGTTTACCGGAGCCTGGGCGAGGCCGCACTGCCCCACCACCTCCGTGGTGACCCCCTGCATGATTTTACTTTCGGCAGCGGGGACGGCGGCGCAGACGAAGTCCGCGTGAGAGTGGCTGTCGATAAAGCCGGGGGCGACCACGAGCCCGTCGGCGTCGAACACCGCGCGGGCCGGGCCGTCCACCCGGCCCACCTGGACGATGCGCCCGTTCTCTACGGCCACGTCGCCGTAGAACCAGGGGTTCCCGCTGCCGTCGACGATTCTGCCGTGCCGGATCACAATGTCGAACATACGCTCTACCTCCGATGGCGCAGGACTCTGCCCGGATGGGCGCCGGTCAGCCGGCCGTGGTCCAGCACTAAGGTGCCGCCGACGAAGACATACTCGATACCGGTAGGTGCTGCCGTGGGCTCCTGGTAGGTGGCGCAGTCGCCTATGGTCTCCGGGTCGAAGACGACCAGGTCGGCGTCGCCGCCCGGTTGGATGAGACCCTTTTGGAAGAGACCGAGCCGCCTGGCCGGCAGGGCGGTCATTTTGCGCACGGCTTCTTCGAGGGTCAGGACTTTTTCTTCGCGCACGTAGTGGCCCAAAATACGCGGGAAAGTGCCGGCCATGCGCGGGTGAGCCTTGGCTCCCGGAGGCGCCGGAATTCCATCGGAGCCGACCATCACCGCCGGGTGGCGCATGATGTTCTTGACATCCTCCTCATGCATCATGAAAACGCAGCAGGCGGCGCTGCCCTCGTTGGCGAGGACGATATCCAAGGCCAGGTCGTCCGGCGCCTTCCCTGCGAGCTCGGCGGCTTCAAGCACGGTTTTGCCTTCGTACTCCGGCGTTTTGGGTGCCGCAGTAATAAGAACGCCGTCCCAGCCGCCGCTGAAGAGAACGAGGTTCTCCCAGTTAGTCTCGTGCGCGATAGCCTCTTTGATCTTGAGCCGGGTGCTTTCGTCGCGCAGCCGCTCGAGCAGCGCCTGCACCCCGCCCGCCTGAGCCCAGGGCGGCAGAACCGCGCTCAAGGTGGTGCTGCCGGCGGTGTACGGGTACTGGTCCAAGGTTACGTCTTGTCCCTGGGCCCGCGCCTTCTCAATAAGAGCCAGCGTTTCCCGCGACTGCCCCCAGTTGGGTTTGCCGCCTACCTTGTGGTGAGCTATCTGAACCGGCATGCCTGCTTCCTGCCCGATGCGCAGCGCCTCTTGCAGGGCAGCGAGCTGCCGGTTGGACTCGTTGCGCATGTGGGTGAAGTATATCCCGCCCCGGGCCGCTGCCGGCTTACACACCTCGATGAGCTCTTCGGTGGAGCAGTAAACGCCCGGCGGGTAGATGAGGCCAGTACTCAAGCCGAAGGCGCCGAAGTCCATACTTTCGGCGACCAGCTCCTGCATTCTGGCCAGTTCTTCCGGCGTTGGGGTGCGGTCGGCAAAGCCCATAACCGCAATCCTTACGCTGCCTTGGCCGACGCAGGCGGCCACGTTAAGCGCGAGCGGTAGCTTCTCGAGCTCGTTCAGGTAGTCTCCGAAGCTGCGCCAGTTCCAGCTTAAGTTCCGTCCGGCCTGGACGAAGCTGGTGTAGCGGCGCAGTTCGTCCAGGTATTCTTCGGAGACCGGCGCTGCCGATAAGCCGCAGTTGCCGTTCACTTCCGTGGTGACGCCCTGCAAGAGCTTCGGCATGTTTGCCGGGTCACTGAAGTAAACGAAGTCGGAATGGCTATGGATGTCGATGAACCCCGGCGCTACCACCTTCTCCTGCACGTCGATGCTTTGGTACGCAGGCGGGGCATCAGGGCCCACGTACACGATTTTGCCTTCCTGGATGCCGATGTTCCCGTAGAACCAGGGTCCGCCCGTACCGTCCACAATGCGTGCGTTCTTAAGGAGTAGATCCAGCATATTTCCATCCTCCCTTGCCTGAGCCAAGGGGCCTGCTTTTGACAGGCCCCTTGGCAACTTTTTACATTTCTTCCGGCACACCTTTTCCGAAGTAGGTCAGGACGACGCGTTTACTGGGCTGCGGAGTCAACAGGCTGACAACCACAACGAGAAGACCGGATACGACGAGCGAGGTCACGATGGGGTCCATCCCGAAGGCCAGAGCAGGCAAAATCTTGCCTTTAATCAACATGTAAGTAACAAGACCGCCCACCATGCCGGCGATGGCGCCGTACTCATTGGCCCGCCACCAGTAGAGACCGAGCAGCATGGGGAAGAAGTAGCTGGAGGCCAGGCCGCCGATGGCGAAGACGATGACCCACTCGAGGGCCTTGGGCGGGTTGAGGGCGGCCAGGAAGATTATAGCGCAGATGGCGATGGTGGTGATTTGGGTCACGGACTTCAGCTGCTGGGCCGTCGCCTTAGGGTTAATGAAGGCGAGGTAGGCGTCGCGCACGATCGTGGCGCTTATTACGAGGATCATGGCGCCGACCGTAGACTGAATCGCTCCTGCCACTCCAGCAAGGACGACACCGGTAAGCCAGGGCGGCAGCACCGTCATGGCCAGGCTGGGAATGGCGTGGTCCGGCACTTTGAGGTTAGGGATGAGGGCACGGGTGAGGTTGCCCATCCAAATAAGCATCAGCGTCCAGAGAACGACGAAGACGGTCCCAAGTACGATGGCGCTGCGCATGGCCTTGGTATTCTTGTAGGTAAGGGTGGGCAATACCCCGTGCGGAAGACTGATAGTAACCAGTCCGAAGACAACCCACATGGAGAACTCGTACTGCGGTTTCCAAGTCCAGGGCGAAATTAGCTTAGGATCGAGCTGCCCGATCTTGCGAATGGCAGATTCGAGCGGCATAAGCCTTCCCATAGCGGCAAAGAAAAGGACGAGTACGGCGATGGTCATAACCAGGCCTTGGACGATCACCGCGAGCGAAACGCCCTTCATGCCGCCGAAGGCAGCATAGATGAGCACAACTACCGAGAAGAGGACGAGCCCGAGCCAGTAGGGGAAGCCGGTCATGCTCTCGAAGAGGCGGGCACCGCCGACGAACTGGGAAGTCACGTACGCCCCCATGAAAACGACCATGGAGAGCACACCCAAAAGCCCAACGATCGGGTTACGCTCGTAGCGGTGAATGAGAATGTCCAGGTAAGACTGGGCCTTGATGCGGCGGGCTACGATACCGATCTTCTTCCCGACTCCCCCGAGGACGCAAAAGTTCATGAAGACTTGGGAGAAACCGGCCAGCGCCCAGGCCAGGCCGACGGCGTAGCCGAGCCCGGGACCGCCTAGAAAGGTTCCGGCACTGCACAAACCAGCGGCGATCATGAGGGCTACCACCAAAGCGCCCATGCCTCGACCGGCCGTATAGAACTCATCGACGTAGTTGGCGAGGGCCACCTTTTGCATACTGCGCTGGGAGTAGACCCCTATGCCCAGCAGGATGGCCGTATAAAGAAGAAAAGTGCCGAAGATGATCATTCTTAGCTGCGCGGGAACTTCCATCTAGCTCATGACCTCCTTGTGCACCGTTTAGTTGTTCCGGTTACGAATTGTTGGGGCCTTGGTCGGCTCATCCGTAAGTTCGACATCAGTAAAGACAAACTGCGAAATGTAGATAACAATGACGGCGAAGAACAGGGTGACGACAATGGCACCAAACCACCACGCGGGCATCCCGAGTACGTACGTGTACTGGTCTACGGGGCCTTTACCTAAGGTATACGCCACCACCAGGCTAACGACCATGAAAAGGAACCAGACCCCCAATGTTAGAAGCATCTCTTTGTAGGCAATCTTAAAACGGGGGTCAATTTCGATATCACGGATGTCATAGTTTCGGCTGTCCAGGTCTTTCATCCAGTTCGTCTTCCTCCCTTGGCAGGTTGTCGCTTCTTTCTAGTGCTTTTCTTCCTTGGCCAAACTGTTTCCCGTCGGTTCCCCCCCCCTTTCATAAGGTTATGCTGCAAAGTATGGCTGAGAGGGCTATTCTACCTCGTCTGGCGTCTGAGCAGGCGCCCAGGCCGTTCCCCGGTGTACTCGCCGTGGTCTATCACTTTGACGCCGTTCACAAAAACATAGTCGATGCCGGCGGGCGGGAGCTGCGAGTCGGTGTAGGTGGCCCGGTCGATGATGGTTGCCGGATCGAATATCACGAGGTCGGCATCCTTACCGACCGCGATCTGGCCTTTGCTTGTTAGTTTCAAACGAGCGGCCGGAAAGCTGGTCATTTTGCGCACGGCTTCTTCGAGGGGCATTACTTTTTCGTCGCGCGAGTAGTGCCCGAGGACGCGGGGGAAGGTGCCGTTCATGCGCGGGTGTGGCTGGGCCGAGGGCGGGGTGGGGATGCCGTCAGAACCCACCATCACCAGCGGGTGGCGCATCACGTACTTTACATCATCCTCGCAGAGGGCAAAGTAGCAGGCGGTGGCAGCACCGCGGTTGGCTTTGATGACATCGAAGGCGAACTCCAGCGGATCGACCCCTCGCTCCTTGGCCGCTGCCGCGACGGTCTTGCCTTGTACCTCCGGGGTAGCTGGCGCGTAGACGATGAGGATGCCGTCCAGGCCGCCGCAGGAGACGATTTGGTTTTCCCACCCGCTGCCGTGTTCAATATCCTCACGCATGCGGGCGCGCTCTTTGGCATCGTCCAGCCGGGCGCAAAGCGCCTCTACGCCGCCCACCTGCGCCCACGGGGGCAAAATTGCGCTAAGAGTAGTACTGGTGGCGATGTAAGGATACTGATCTACCGTGATGTCCAGGCCGCGGGCGCGGGCCTCTTCGATGAGGCGCAGGCTTTCCTTAACAAGACCCCAGTTCTGCCGGCCGCAGGCCTTGTGGTGTACGATCTGCACCGGAATGCCGGCTTCTTCGCCAATGCGGATGGCTTCTTTTACGGCCTCGAGCAGATGATCTGACTCATTGCGCATGTGGGTGAGGTAGACGGCGCCGTAAGGGGCGGCTGCGCGGCACACCTCAATCAGCTCTTCTGTGTCGGAGTACATGCCGGGCGGGTAGATGAGTCCGGAAGAGACGCCAAAGGCGCCGTCCTCCATAGCTTCCCGTGTGAGCTCCTGCATCTTCGCCAGCTCTTCCGGGCCGGCTTTGGCACTGCTGAAACCCATGACGGCCAGGCGAATACTGCCGTGCCCGACGCAAAAGCCGACGTTGATCCCGAGGCGGGCATCTTCGACCCGTTTGAGATAATCCCCGAGGCTGCGCCAGCCCCAGTCGAGCTCGGCTCCGGCATGCAAAAAGCTGGTGTACTGCTTGAGCAGGTCTTTGTACTCTTCGCTTACCGGAGCAGGGGTGAGGCCGCACTGGCCCACAATCTCCGTTGTGACGCCCTGGCGCAGCTTACCCAGGTCTGCAGGGTCACGCAGCAGCAGGAAGTCCGAATGGGCGTGGATGTCGATGAACCCGGGGCTCACCACCTTGTCGCCGGCGTCGACCACTTTAGAAGCGTCCGCCGGCGCTATTTCCCCCGGTGCGCCGATATAAGCGATCTTGCCGTCTTTTACGGCCACTTCACCGCGGTACCAGGGAGCACCTGTGCCATCGACAATGCGCGCATTTTTGACGAGCAAGTCGAATCGTGCCATTTGTTTCCCTCCCATGGTTGTAATCGTTCTATCTTTTAATGCAGTTACCTTTAACCACCATGACCAAAAACCGGACCAACAATTTTCCTCCACAACAAAAAAGCCGGAGATTTTCGACTACCTCAGGATGAACCTACACGCTGTATCCCTTGATCTGACCCTGACTGACATCCCATTAAAGAAGCAAAAAGCCTTTCGTTCTTCCTAAGCGTCCTTGCTATCGAGAAGAGTCAGAGCCATAAAAGCGATGGAGAGGTTTAGCCTATTCACGGGATCGGCCAAATCGACCTGTAAGATGCGTTGTATCTTCCGCAGGCGGTACTGCAGCGTCCGCCGGTGCAGGTACATAGCTTCAGCGGCTGCGCTGATATTCCCCCCGTGCTGGAGGTAAGTGCGCAGCGTCTCAAGAAGGCTCGCTTTTTGCTTCGCCGAGCACTCCAGGAGGGGTCCCAAGTATTGCCGGGCGAAAGCGGCCAGCTCATCGCGCGACTGGTTGCAGAGCAGGCGGTAGACACCCAGGTCTTCAAAGCAGGTCACCGACCCCGGACCCTTGAAAGCGCGCCCAAAGGCGAGCGCCTCTTTGGCCTCGGCATAGCTGCAACGAAGATCGGTGATTTCCCGGTAATAGGCGCTTAAACCGGCGGAAGCGGTAAAAGGGGTCAAAACGCGTGCCACTTCGGCCACGAGCTTAGTAACGGCTTCCGCAACCTGTGCCTTGAGTTTAGGGGGCGCAGTTTCTTTTGGTCCTAGGGCAATAATGAGGACACGGTTACCGTGATCGGAGACGATGGCCTGCGGCAAACGGCGGGAAAGCTCTTTCTTGGCCAGCTCGAGGAGTTGGTCCCTTCTCATGCGGTAAACGTCGGCGTTGCCGTGCTCCAGCAAGTATTCATTGAGCTGATCGATTTCCACCAGAACCGCTATGTGCCCCCAGGCGAAGTTCCAGCCAAAGACCTGCGCCCGTCTCAGCACTACTTCTTTCGAATCAAAGTTGCCGTTTAAAAGGTCGGTGAGAAATTGATTTTCGTACCTTCTCTCAACTTCCCTGATTGCCTGTTCCTTGAGGAACTCTAGAGCGATGGCTGTGAGCGCTTGGTTGATGGTGACGGTGGTTAGCGGAGTTATGGGACCTGCCGCGTAAACGATTAAATACCCCGCCTTGCCCTTAAGCAGGAAAATGGGATAGGTTAACCTTGGGCCTTCGGGCGTCGCATCTCGTGGCGTCCAGCCGGGTGGGAAGGCGCGGGCCAGCTCCTCGTGGTTGGCATCGAAGACGGCTACCGGAGCCATTATCATCTCGCTCAGGCTCTGAAGCAAGGGGGTCAAGCCCTTGTTTTTTAAGAGAATTTCGATGAAGTGGGCGTTGACCTGCTGCGCGTGATAACGCCTCTTGGTTTCCTCATCAAGCAGGTAATTGTAAAGGGGTTTTAGGATGTCAATCCAGCCGCAATCATAAGGTATGGTGAGCACCGGGAACCCTAACTGGTCCGCCTTTTCCCGAACGACCTCCGGCAGGTCCGGTAGGTAGCGCTTGAACTTGATCCCCAGGGCGGCCGCACCCCTTCGCGCCAGCTCTTCTACTAGCGGGGCAAGCAGCTCAGGGCTGTCTTTGTACATGTAGCCGATTGTCAGCGCCAACTCGTTTCCTTTTATCCATTCATAACTGTCCGGAGCTTCCAGTACGGTAACGGTCTTTATCACGCGGTCGAGCCCGGACGCGCCTGCGAGCACCGTGCTGCGCACCAGCGGTCCGATGCGGAGTGCCTCTCTGACCGTTATTGCCAAGACCGGGTCACCACCTTTTTTCACGGGGAGGAGTAAGACCAAAGCGGGCGCTTCGGCTTCTCTAACTGCCTTGGGCCTTTTCGTCCTCCGAAAACAGCGAGAGAAAGACCTCCACCAACCGCGGGTCGAACTGGCTTCCGGCGCACCTTTTAAGCTCT
>JASKLG010000045.1 GCA_030153805.1 Bacillota bacterium
ATCATCCGCCTGGAGTCCAAGCGCTCGGGCCGCAGCCACCTTACCGGCCTGGGGATAAGCAACGTGCACAAGCGGCTGCAGTATCACTTCGGCGCGGAGTACCATTGGGACATCCAGAGCCGGTTGGGCGAAGGCACTAAGATCACCCTTTTTCTGCCCTACCGGCCGGCCAAGGCGGGAAGCTAAATGGTGAAGGTGCTTTTGGTCGACGACGAGCCTCTAGAATGTGAGGCGATCCGCTTTATTCTGGAGCGCGAACGGCCTGAGGTGCAGGTGGTGGGGCAGGCCGGATCGGGACGCCTGGCCCTAAAACTGGCCCGCGAGCTGAGGCCCGACATCGTATTCATGGACATCCAGATGCCGGGAATCGGGGGGCTTGAGGCTACTCAAGCCTTGAAAGGAGCTGTTCCCGGCGTGAAGGTGGTAATGCTCACCGCCTACGACGAATTTGATTTCGCGCAGCGGGCGCTTAAGCTGGGGGCCAGCGACTACCTACTTAAACCGGCCCGGCCGCAAGAAATTCTGCGCGTGGTGGACAACCTGTGCCGCGAGCTGGCGGAAGCTGCGGCGAGGGAGGAGGAGGAAAAGCGCCTGCGCCAGGAGCTGGAGGCGATGATGCCCTTTATTGCCACCGGCCTGGTACTGGACCTGGTGAGCGGGCGCAGCACAAACTTGGAGCAACTAAAGGAACGGGCCAGCTTCCTCGGTTTGGGTCCCGGCCCGTACCAGGTGCTCCTGGTGGACATCGATCACTTTGCCGCCAGCACCCAGGCCCGGCGGGAGGTAGAGCGCCAAGTGCTCAAGAAAGAGGTCTACCAGGCTTTGCTGCGCACCTTGCAGGATAACGCCCAGGGCCTGGTGACACCTCTTGGAAGCGATACCTTCCTCGTTCTAGCCTGTGTGCCGGGCGGCAAAGAGGCAGCCCTTGAGCTGGCGGAGAAGCTACGGGAGGCGGTGGCCTCATCCACTCCCTGCACGGTTACGGTGGGGGTGGGGACGACCTGCGCGGACCTGGCCGAAGTGCCGCTGTCCTACGCGGCCGCGCAGCGCGCCGTCCGGTACGGGAGCTTTTTTGGCGCGGATCAGGTGGTGGCGAGCTCCGAATTGGAACGGGGCGACGCGGAGAGCACTTTCTATCCCTACGAGTTGGAAGCCCGCCTGGCCCAGAGCGTGCGGCTCGGTGAAGCCGAGACCGCCCGGGCCGTATTTCGCGAGCTATGGCAGAGGCTCAGCGCGGCCACGGCCGGCGAAGCCGAGCTTGCCCGCGCCCGTGCTTTGGAATTGGCCACGGTGCTGACGCGCGCAGCCTTAGAAGGCGGGGCGGAATCTAGCGTGCTTTCGGTTCTGCAGCGCGCTTCGCTGGAGGAGCTCACCGCCGCCCCCACGGCGGCCGCCGTGAAGGAGTGGGTCCGGGCCGTGCTCGACGAGTGCTTGAAGGCGGTAGAGGCCAGCCAGGCGGCTTTGCGCAGCGAAGTTATTGGCCAGGCCAAGCGCTATATAAATCAGCACTTCCGCGAACCGGTGTCCCTTGAGGACGTGGCAAGAGAGGTTCATCTGAGCCCCTTCTATCTTAGCCGCCTCTTTAAGGAGAAAGAGGGGGTGAACTTCGTAGATTACCTGACCCGTCTCCGTTTAGAAGAAGCCAAACAGCTCTTAGCTCAGACCAACGATACCGTGGCCGCCATTGCCGAGCAGGTGGGCTACGCGGAGGCCAACTATTTCAGCCGCATTTTCCGCCGGCATTTCGGCATGAGCCCTAGCGAGTACCGAGAGCGGCGATTTCGGGCGGCCGCCGAACCGCAGGGTTGATTTAACCGGCAACAAAAAAAGTAAGGAAAAGGGCAAGAAGGCATCTGCCGCCTTCTTGCTTTTTTTACTTGCCGGTTGGCCCCAGCCGGAGTCCGTCTGCCAACTTTTTTGCAAAAGACAACATGGCATCACCTCTGGGCAAAAAGCGTTACAGGATCGGAGCAGACAAGGGCGAAACAAAAACGGCGACGGAAGAAGTGCCCGAACCTGAGGAGGTAGGGGCGTGCCGGAAGAGAAGCCGCGCGTCGTCCAAGAATACGTCCCCGGCAAACAGGTAACGTTGGCCCACCTGATCGCCCACCCAGATGTCAGGCTCGCGGAAAAGCTGGGCCTTACGGCAGGGCAGGCGATCGGCATCATGACGATAACGCCGAGCGAAGGAGCCATTATTGCCGCCGACCGCGCGGTAAAGGTAGCTGCGGTGGAGGTGGGCTTCGTGGATCGCTTCACGGGATCTTTAGTGATAACCGGGCCAGTTGGAGCGGTAGAAACCGCTTTGCGGGAAGCAACGGCTTTTCTCGGCCGGGAACTTGGCTTCCAAGCGGCCCCGCTGACGCGCTCGTAAAATGCGTTTCTTGGTTGTAGGCCCGCGCGGCGCCGGCAAGAGCACGTTGATCCGGGCCCTCACCGGTTGCGGCGGCAAGGTCGGCAAAACCCAGATGATTGAGTGCCTGGGGGAAGCTTTGGACACGCCCGGCGAGTACCTTGAGCTTCCGCGTTTTTACCGGGCGCTTCTCGTTACCGCCCAGGAGGCGGATGTGGTGCTGTGGGTGGCGGCAGCCTCCGGGCCGCGTTTTTGCCCGCCGCCGGGTTTGGCTTCTTCCTTCTGCCGGCCGGTACTAGGCGTTGTCACCAAGATGGATGTGCCGGGCGCAGACGCCGAGGCGGCCAGAGAAGAGCTGAGGCAGGCCGGCGTAAAAGAACCATACTTTCTCGTTTCGGCTTATACCGGCTCCGGGCTGGCTGCTCTGGCCGCAAAGCTGAAGCTTCCCTCGGCAACTGGATGGAAGAACATGGGAAGGGGGTGAAGGGCCAAAGGCGGGAGAAGGCGGGGCAGACAAATATGATATGAATATTCACAAAGGAGGCAAAAGCAGGATGGCGCAGGAAGCTCTCGGGATGGTGGAAACGCGTGGCCTAGTAGGGGCCATCGAGGCGGCCGACGCCATGGTCAAGGCGGCCAACGTTTCGCTCATTGGGTACGAAAAAATCGGCTCTGGCTTGGTTACGGTTATGGTACGCGGAGACGTGGGGGCCGTTAAGGCGGCTACGGATGCCGGCGCTGCGGCGGCGCAGAAGGTCGGCGAGGTTGTTGCCGTCCACGTGATCCCGCGGCCGCACACGGATACGGAGAAGATTCTGCCCAAGGGATAAAGCGCACTGCTCTGTTCCCAATCCAAAACGGAGGTGTGAGTGACTGATGAAAGACGAACTGGTCGAAAAGATCGTCCAGGAAGTCCTCAAGAAGGCCGAGACCGCGGCGCCGGCGGCCCAACCGGTTGCCCCAGCCAAGGCTTCCGCGTGCAACATCACCGAGTTTGTCGGCACCGCGCTGGGCGATACCATCGGTCTCGTCATTGCCAACGTCGATCCGGCCCTGCATGAGCGGATGGGCATTGACCCTAAATACCGTTCCATCGGCATTTTCAGCGGCCGCACGGGAGCCGGCCCGCAGATCATGGCGGCGGACGAGGCGGTAAAGGCCACCAACACCGAGATCGTCAGCATCGAGCTGCCGCGTGACACCAAGGGCGGGGCCGGTCACGGCAGCCTCATCATCTTCGGCGCCGAAGAGGTGAGCGATGCTCGGCGGGCGGTGGAGGTAGCCCTAAAGGAGCTGGAGCGTACCTTCGGGGATGTTTACACCAACGACGCCGGCCATCTGGAATTCCAGTACACCGCGCGGGCCAGCTTCGCCTGCAACAAGGCCTTTGGCGCTCCCATCGGCAAAGCCTTTGGCCTGACGGTGGGCGCTCCGGCGGGCATCGGTGTGGTTATCGCCGATACGGCAGTTAAGGCGGCCAATGTGGATGTAATCGGTTATGCCAGCCCCAGCAAGGGCACCAGCCTGACCAACGAGGCCATCCTCTTCATCAGCGGCGATTCGGGCGCCGTACGCCAGGCGCTTATTGCGGCCCGCGAAGTCGGCATTAAGCTTCTCGGGGCCCTCGGTGCAACTCCGGTATCCCTCACCGGCAAGCCTTACATCTAAGGCTCAGTCGATGCCTACACGGCCCTCAAGCGGCGTCCCAAAGCCGGGGTAAAGCGCACCTGACGCGCCCCGCCGAAAAGCCCGAGAATGGCAACTTCTAAGACGCTTCGCCGGGGCGGAAACATTACTCAGCAAGGAGGGATAATCCTTGAAGAGATCCAAGCGCTTTGAGGTCTTGGAGAAGCGACCGGTCCACCAGGATGGCTTCGTTCACGAGTGGGCGGAAGTCGGCCTTGTGGCCATGAACGGTCCCAACGACCCTAAGCCCAGCATCAAGATCGAAAACGGCCGCGTGGTGGAGATGGACGGGAAACCGCGCAGCGAATTCGACATGATCGACCAGTTCATCGCCGACCATGCCATCAACCTGGAGCTGGCGGAAAAGGTGGCCGCCATGGATTCCCGGGAACTGGCCAAGATGATCGTCGACGTCAACGTGCCGCGCTCTGAAATTGTCAAACTCACCACCGCCATGACGCCGGCCAAGATCTGCGAAGTCGTGGGGCACATGAACGTGGTGGAAATGATGATGGCCCTGCAGAAGATGCGGGCGCGTAAAACCCCCGATATTCAGTGCCACGTAACCAGCCTCACCGACAACCCCGTTCAGATTGCCGCCGATGCGGCCGAGGCAGCCCTGCGCGGCTTCAACGAGATGGAAACTACCGTCGGTATCGTGCGCTACGCGCCCTTCAACGCCATGGCCCTCCTCATCGGTTCACAAACCGGACGCGGTGGCGTTCTCACCCAGTGCGCCCTGGAGGAGGCTACCGAGCTCCAGCTCGGCATGAAAGGCTTTACGGCTTATGCCGAGACCATCTCCGTGTACGGTACCGAGAACGTCTTCGTCGACGGTGACGATACGCCCTGGTCCAAGGCCTTCCTGGCCTCTGCTTATGCTTCCCGCGGCCTGAAGATGCGTTTCACCTCCGGGACGGGCTCCGAGGTACAGATGGGTTATGCCGAAGGCAAGTCCATGCTTTACCTCGAGGCGCGCTGCGTCTACATCACCAAGGGCGCGGGGGTGCAGGGGCTGCAGAACGGCTCGATCAGCTGCATCGGTGTCCCGGGTGCGGTGCCGGGCGGAATCCGCGCTGTTCTGGCGGAGAACCTCATCACCACCATGTTGGATCTCGAGGTGGCCTCCGGTAACGATCAGACCTTCAGCCACTCCGACATCCGGCGCACGGCCAGGACGATGATGCAGTTCCTGCCGGGAACCGACTTTATCTTCTCCGGCTACAGCGCCGTTCCCAACTACGACAACATGTTCGCCGGCTCCAATTTCGACGCCGAAGACTACGACGATTACCTGGTGCTGCAGCGCGACCTGATGGTGGACGGAGGGCTGCGCCCCGTTTCCGAGGAAGAAGTCATTGCCGTCCGCAATAAAGCTGCGCGGGCCCTGCAGGCGGTCTTCAAGGAACTCGGCCTGCCGCCCATCACCGACGAAGAAGTTGAAGCGGCTACCTATGCCCACGGCAGCAAGGATCTGCCGCCGCGCAACGTGGTAGAAGACCTGAAGGCGGCCGAAGAGCTCTTCAAGGGACCGGCTACCGGTCTAGACATCGTCAAGGCCCTGGCCAAGAACGGCTTCGAGGATGTGGCCAACAACGTGCTCGGGATGCTCAAGCAGCGCGTGTCCGGTGACTACCTGCATACCTCCTCGATTATCGACAAGAACTTCGTGGTAAAAAGCGCCGTCAACGACCCCAACGACTACGCTGGCCCCGGCACGGGTTACAGGATCTCGCCCGAGCGTTGGGAAGAGATCAAGAACATTCCGTGGGCCATGCGGCCGGACCAGATCGGCTAGAAAACGGCTAGAGAAAGGGGTGGAAAGGTATGCAGATTAGTGAACAGCTCGTTCGCCAAGTAGTGCAAGAAGTTCTGGCCAGCATGGGACAGGCGGAGTCGGCAAAGGCTTCGGCGCCCGAAGCGCCTGCTCAGCCGGTGAGCGGGCTCACCCTGACGGAGCTGGGCCCGGCACAGCCCGGAACGAAAGCCGATGAGGTGGTTATCGGCTTGGCCCCGGCCTTCGGGCTTTACCAGACAAAGACGATCCTCGGGATTCCCCACGCCGTCGTCCTGCGCGAGATGATTGCCGGAATCGAGGAGGAGGGGCTTAGGGCGCGGGTAATCCGGGTGCGGCATACCTCGGACGTGGCCTTTGTGGCCCATACGGCGGCCAAGCTTTCCGGGTCCGGTATCGGCATCGGTATCCAGTCCCGGGGTACAACGGTCATCCACCAGAAAGACCTGGACCCTCTCTCCAACCTGGAGCTTTTCCCCCAGTGCCCGTTGCTCAAGCCTGAGACCTACCGGGCCATTGGGCGCAACGCAGCCCGCTACGCCAAGGGCGGTTCCCCGAACCCGGTGCCCGTCGAAAATGACCAGATGGCCCGCCCCAAATACCAGGCAGTAGCGGCCGTGCTCCACATCAAGGAGACCGAGCACGTGGACCGGAACGCGAAACCGGTTGAACTTGTCGTCAGCTTTAAATAGGGGAGGTGACGCAGGTGATGCAGGAGAACCTTATCGAGGAGATCGTTCGGGAAGTGCTTAAGTCTTTACAAACCAACCAGGCGTCGGCCCCGGCCTGCGGCGCAAAGGCCGAGGGCAAAACCAGCCTGGACCCGGCCCGCGACTACCCGCTGGCCACGAAACGGCCGGAGCTGGTAAAAACGCCTACGGGCAAATCGCTTTCCGAGATTACGCTGGAAGCCGTGCTTAAAGGCGACATCACACCTCAGGATGTCCGCATTACGCCCGAGACGCTGGAAATGCAGGCGGAAATCGCCGAGAAGGTGGGCCGGCATCAGTTCGCCCGGAACCTGAAGCGGGCTGCCGAACTTACGCACATTCCCGACCAGCGCATCCTCGAGATCTACCGGGCTCTGCGGCCGTACCGTTCAACCAAGGAAGAGCTCCTGGCCATTGCCGATGAGCTTGAACAAAAATATGGAGCACGCATGAATGCCGCTTTGGTGCGGGAAGCGGCGGAGGTGTACGAACGGCGCGGCAGGCTGCGCAGCGCTTAAGCATAGACAAAACACCTGACGGTAGGCCAGGTGTTGGAGGTGGAAATGTTGCAACGCATCGCCGGAGTGGATGTGGGAAATGCTACTACTGAGGTGGCTCTAGCCGAGCTCGGCCCCGAGGGTTTAAAGTTCTTAGCCAGCAGCCTGGTTCCTACAACTGGCATCAAGGGTACACGCCAGAACCTGCACGGGATCTTCAGCGCTCTGCGCCAGGCGCTGGATAAGGCAGGATTGGGGCTCAAAGATCTCAACCTCATCCGCCTTAACGAGGCAGCTCCAGTTATTGGGGATGTGGCCATGGAGACCATCACGGAGACGGTGATTACCGAATCCACGATGATCGGCCACAATCCGACCACTCCGGGCGGGTTGGGCCTGGGCACGGGCTTCACCACGCCGATCGCCGAGCTTTCGCGGCAGGCGCCGGGGACAAAGGTACTGGTAATTGTTCCCGGAAGCTGGGATTTCGCGGTGGCAGCCGAGGAGATCAACCGTGCCCTGGCCCGGGGCGTAGACGTTCAAGGCGTCATTGCCCAACGCGACGACGGTGTGCTGATCGCCAATCGGTTGTCCAAACCGCTTCCCGTAGTGGATGAAGTGCGGCTCATCGAGAAGGTCCCGATAGGGATGCTGGCGGCCATCGAAGTGGCTCCGCCTGGGGCGGCCATTACCACTCTGTCTAATCCGTACGGCATCGCTACGGTGTTTGGGCTTTCTTCTGAGGAAACCAAGGCCGTCGTACCCATGGCCCGCGCCCTCATCGGAAACCGTTCGGCGGTGGTTATCAAGACTCCGGCGGGAGACGTGCGGGAGCGGCGCATTGCCGCCGGTAAGCTGACCCTGATTGGCGAGCGGCATTCCCGCACCGTCGACGTGGAGGAAGGCGCGGAGGCTATTATGGACGCCTTGGCCCAGGTGGCGCCGCTCAAGGACGTTCGCGGGGAACCGGGGACGAATGCCGGCGGCATGCTGGAGCGCGTACGCCAGGTTATGGCCGAGCTCACGGGCAAACCGGCGGCCGAAATCACCATCCAGGATCTCCTGGCGGTGGACACCTTTGTACCCCAAAAAGTCCGGGGCGGCATCGCCGAGGAATTCTCCCTGGAGAACGCCGTTGGCCTGGCGGCCATGGTGAAGGCGGACCGCCTACAGATGGAAAAAATTGCCCAGGCGCTCATGGCAGAGACGGGCATTATGGTCGAAGTAGGCGGGGTTGAGGCCAACATGGCGGTCCGCGGAGCCCTCACCACCCCGGGCACAAGCCCCCCGCTCGCTATTTTGGACTTGGGGGCAGGGTCCACCGATGCCGCCCTCATTTCCAAGAGCGGCGAGGTACGCTCGGTCCACCTGGCAGGAGCCGGCAACATGGTTACCCTCCTCATCGGTGCCGAACTCGGGCTGGAGGACTTCGGCCTGGCGGAAGACATCAAGCGCTACCCGCTGGCCAAGGTAGAAAGCCTGTACCATATCCGGCATGAGGACGGGAGCGTGCAGTTCTTCAACGAGCCTCTCCCGGCGGAGGTGTTCGCCCGGGTTGTCCTCATGAAAGAGGGCGCTTTGGTGCCGCTTCCGGGCGAATACAGCCTGGAAAAGGTGCGGAGCGTGCGGCGCGAGGCCAAACGCCGCGTTTTCGTCGAAAACAGCGTCCGTGCCCTAAAGCAGGTAATCCCCACCGGCAACATCCGCGACATCGAATTCGTAGCCCTGGTGGGGGGATCGTCTCTGGACTGGGAGGTGGCCGGCTTCATCACCGACCGATTAGCCGAATACGGGGTGGTAGCCGGTCAGGCCAACGTGCGCGGCACGGAAGGACCGCGCAACGCCGTAGCCACGGGATTGGTTCTGGCATACCAGGAGAGTAGGGAGTGAAAAGAGTGGGCCTGGAGGAGCGGGCGCAGAAGGAAAAGCCTCACATAAAGGTATACCGAACTTCGGATGCACCGCCGGAGGTTTGCCGGGAGGTGGAACACGGCCTTGAAGAAGAGGGCATTCCCGGCATGCTGAGCACTGCTCAAAACCAGATGGATGCGGTCGAGCTTGCCTTCTCTGCCGCTCAGGCTTCACCCCTCGGAACCGGTATAGGTATTGCCGCCGACGGCCTGGCCGTGCACTATAACCGTCTACCGCCGGACAAACCGTTATTTTACGCAGTAAGAGGCGATTGCAGTCCGGCCGAGGCCAGGCGCCTGGGTGCCAACGCGGCCCGGTTGGTCAAGGGTATTCCTTTCAAGGAAAAGGAGGACACGCCGCTCCCCACCGGTTCCCGCGAGCCGACGCCGGCAACTGACGAAAGCCTAAAGGATTTGGTCACGGCAGTAGTCAAGCGGGTACTGGCGGAGATGGGCCAGGCCAGAGGAGGTGGAGACGGTGGAGCAAGAAGCGCTGGGGCTCATTGAAACGGTGGGGCTGGCTGCAGCGGTGGAAGGCGCAGATGCCGCGGTTAAGGCGGCCAACGTCCGGCTTTTGGGTTATGAGCTTACCCGCGGCGGCGGCATGGTGACGGTAAAAATTACCGGCGATGTGTCGGCGGTACAGGCGGCTGTTACGGCCGGAGCGATGGCGGCAAGCCGCGTGGGTAAAGTGGTCAGCAAACTCGTTATACCGCGTCCGCACGAAGACCTGGCGAAACTCATCCATTCGCCGGAGACGGTGGGGGAAAAGAAACCACTTCGCCAAACGGGTGAGGAAAAAACGGCTGCCGAGGAAGAGGGAAAGCCTGCAGAAGAAGCCCGAGAATTTGCGGCCGAGGCGGGGCCGGCAGGGACGGTGGCCGGGCCGGAAACTCCCGGAGGAGGGGGCACGGCGACTGCCGAAGCTGAGACCGAAGACGCAGTTGAGCCTAAAACGGCGCCTGCCGAGCCTGGGGAAACAATAGCAAGAGCGGCAGGAAGAGGGCACCTGGCTGCCGCGCCCCTGGAAGGATCTCCGGAACCCGTGCTGCGGGCCGCTGCCGAAGCGGAGAAACCCCCGGTAACCGAAGTTTGCAACTTATGCGGTGACCCGGCCTGCCCGCGCCGCAAAGGCGAACCCCGTTCCCGGTGCATTCATTTCGCGGAGTAAGGAGGGCTGGATATGGGCGAAGCGCTGGGCCTGATCGAAACTCAAGGGCTGGTGGGCGCCATTGAAGCTGCTGATGCCATGGTTAAGGCGGCCAATGTTACGCTGATCGGCTACGAAAAAATCGGCAGCGGGCTGGTAACGGTAATGGTGCGGGGCGATGTCGGGGCGGTGAAGGCGGCAACCGACGCCGGAGCGGCGGCAGCCGGCCGCGTCGGCAAAGTGGTATCCGTCCACGTCATCCCACGCCCGCATTCCGATACCGAAAAAATCCTTCCCCACGCTTAAGAGGGTGCCGGCCCCCTTTTTCCTAGTCTGGATGAAAGAAAAGAGGAAGTGACCCGATGGCAGAGAACGAAAGCTTGGTGGCCCAAGTGGTTGCGGCCGTGCTGGCCCGCCTTAACGGGCAGCCTGCTCAGGCTGCCGGAGCGAGCGGGAAACTCTTGATCCCAGTGGGGGTATCGGCCCGGCATGTCCATCTTTCGCCGGAAGACGTCGCGGAGCTATTCGGTCCCGGTTATAGCCTCACCCCCAAAAAGCCGCTGCAACCCGGGCAGTATGCCGCCGAAGAGACGGTAACTTTGGTCGGACCCAAGGGCGTACTGACCAAAGTGCGGGTGTTAGGGCCGCCGCGCGGGCATACCCAGGTGGAGGTCTCTGTAACCGACTGCTTCACCCTGGGGATTCCGCCTGTGGTGCGCGCTTCCGGACACATCACCGGCACACCGGGAATTACTGTTGTCGGTCCAAAAGGGGCGCGTTTTCTGCGCGAGGGTGTGATTGTGGCCCTTCGCCATATTCACATCACGCCGGCCGAGGCCGCTACCTGGGGTCTCAAAGACGGCGATATGGTAGAGGTGGCCGCCTCCGCCGGTGACCGGGCCCTTACCTTTGCACAAGTTCTGGTGCGCGTTTCGGCGGCCTCCCAGCTGGAGCTGCATATCGACACCGATGAAGCCAACGCCGCAGGCCTGAAATCCGGCGACTATGTTGAACTTAAGCGGAGCGGGGAGAGAAGAGGTGCGTGAATTGGAACAGGCCAATGCCCTAATTGCCGCCCTCGCTAAACGCATGGCCCCGCAGCCGGCCCTCCCGCCCACCGGCCCCGTGCGCGTAGGCGTTGATGTGGGCACGGCCAACGTGGTCAGCGTGGCGCTGGGTGCAGACGGAACACCCCTGGCAGGGGAAATAACCCCTGCCCGAGTGGTGCGGGAAGGTATGATCGTGGACTACGTGGGGGCTGTGGAGATCGTACGCCGGCAAATCAACTCACTTCGCGCGCGCTTGGGGGTAGAGCTTACGCGCGGTGCCTCGGCCATTCCGCCAGGAACCGAGGCCGGAAACGCCAAGGTCACCCGGCATGTGCTGGAAGCGGCCGACCTGGAGGTTACGGCCATTGTGGACGAACCGACGGCCGCAGCCCGCGTCCTCGGGATTAAGGACGGGGCGGTGGTGGACGTAGGCGGAGGCACCACGGGAATCTCGATACTTAGAGACGGCCAGGTAATCTACACGGCGGACGAACCAACCGGCGGTACCCATCTCGACCTGGTGATAGCCGGTCGTTTTGGCATTTCTACCGAGGAGGCCGAAGCGCTGAAGCGCAACCCTGAGAAGCAGCCGGGGCTTTTTCCGGTTGTCCGCCCGGTGCTGGAGAAGATGGCAACCATCGTCCGGCGCCACATCGAGGGCTACGGGGTGGAGGCGGTATACTTGGTGGGCGGTACCTGCGCCTTTCCAGGGTTTAAGCGGGTGATGGAGGAAGAGATTCATCTCCCCGTCTACCTCCCGCTTCACCCGCTGCTGGTGACACCGCTAGGAATTGCTATGTCTTGTGCGGGGTGATGAAGCATGGAAGTGGACGAGAACGCCCTGGTGGAAAAGATTGTTGCTGAGGTGCTGCGGCGCTTGGCTGCCCGGGGCAAAAGGGCGCTCGCGCTTTTTTGCGGCGGCAGCATCGGAGCGCCCGAGGGCCGGGCGGAGGTAAAAAAGCTGCAGGACGCAGGTTTTACCGTGAAGGCAGTACTTACCCCCAGTGCGGAGTGGGTATTGGGTAAAGATTGGTTACGGAGCGAATTAGGGGATATCGAAATTGTGACCGAAGCCGACCGCAAGGCTCCAAGTGCTTTGCTCAAAGATACGGATATTACCCTGGTCCCGGTACTTACCCTCAACACGGCGGCAAAGGTAGCCCACGGGATTGCCAACACCCTCGTGGCGACCTTAATCATGGACAGCCTCCTTACAGGCCGGCCCGTTTTTGCCGCCAGGGATGCCTGTGACTTGGCCAACCCGGTACGGGCCAAGCTGGGCATGGACAAAGCAGCCCCTGCCTACCGCGCTCTTTTGGCTGGAAACCTGGATCGTTTGGCGGAGTTCGGCATACGGCTTGTGGGCGTAACCGAGCTCGCCGCAGCCGTACTGGGCGAGGGCGGGCGGACGGATGCCGCATCTAAAGGTACGGCTGGCACCTTTACCGGGCGCGTGTTGAGCCGCACGGACGTCGCCGCCTTCGAAGGGTCGGTGCTCAGGGTAAGCGCGGGAACCCTGATAACACCGCTTGCCCGTGACCTGGCCCGGGATCGAGGAATCGAGATCGTGGTCGGCTGACCCCGGGCGCCGTGCCTCACCTCCGATAGGTTAGAGGGGTGGAAGAATGTTTGTAGGTAAAGTCATCGGTAACGTCGTGGCTACCAAGAAAGATGAGCGGTTGGTGGGGACTAAGCTCCTCATCGTCCGGCCGGTGGATCCAGAAGGGCGCCCGGACGGGCGCAGCCAGGTGGCTGTGGATATCGTAGGGGCCGGTATTGGGGAAATAGTCCTGGTGGCGGAAGGCAGCTCGGCCAGGCAGGCCGTGCGGCAGCCCGACTCTCCCGTCGATGCCGCCATCGTGGGGATTGTGGACACGATGGAGGTCGAGGGCCGATGAGGGTATACACGCGGACCGGGGATAAAGGCGAAACGAGCCTGTGGGGCGGGCTGAGGGTTTCTAAGGCCGATTTGCAGGTAGAAGCTTATGGCACGGTAGATGAGGCCAGTTCTTTCCTGGGTCTCGCGCGCGGTTTCGTGCGCAGCCAACGGGCGCGGGAGCTTCTGCCGGAGCTGCAGAAGAAGCTGCAGATCCTAGCCTCGGAGCTGGCCAGCACGCCGGAGGGACTCCTGAAACTCAAAGAGCGGCTGCAGGAGGAAGATATCCGGCGGCTGGAAGAGGCCATCGACGGGATCCAGGAATCGCTTCCTCCCCAGACGGGCTTTGTTCTGCCCGGCGGCACGCCCGGTACCGGCGCTCTGGACGTGGCGCGGACTGTCGTCCGGCGTGCGGAACGGTTGGCGGTACGGCTGCGGCAGGAGCGCCGCCTCCGGGAAGAGATCGTGCGGTACCTAAACCGCCTGTCGGACCTTCTTTACGTCCTGGCCCGGGCCGAGGCCAACGAGGAGCTGGTGCAGATGGTTAAGGAAAAGGTACTGGAGCGGCTGGGAAGCACCCCGAAAACCCTCACGTTGGAAATAGCCCGGCGGCTCATTGCGGCGGCCCAGCGGCGGGCCGGGGAGCTGGGGCTGCCCGTGGTGGCCGCGGTAGTGGATGCGGCCGGGCACCTTATAGCCCTGGAGCGCCAGGAAGGCGCGTTGATCGCCAGCATCGACATCGCCTGGAAGAAGGCGTATACTGCAGCCACGCTTAAGATGCCCACGCACGCGCTGGCTCAACTGGCGCAGCCGGGCCAGCCCCTCTTCGGCATTGAAGCAACGAATGAAGGACGCGTGGTAATTTTCGGCGGAGGCTTTCCGCTCGTCAGCGGGGACCAGGTGATGGGTGCCGTGGGGGTGAGCGGCGGCACCGTCGAACAGGACATGGATGTGGCTCAGGCAGCGGTAAAAGTTTGGGAGGAGGAACCGTAAGTGGCAACTAATGCCGGCACTCTGGACATAGCGGAGGTAGTGCGCCAGGT
>JASKLG010000007.1 GCA_030153805.1 Bacillota bacterium
GAATAACCAAGCATAAAACCCCTTCCGCATGGCAATACTGGGACTAGCGAGCCTTCCGGGAGGGGTTTTGGTGTTGGCGAACAAAGTTGAGATTTGCGGGGTTAACACGGCCAAACTCCCGGTACTTTCCAATGCCAAAATGCGCGAGCTTTTTAAAGCCATGAAAGACGGAGATACCTCCGCGCGGGAAAAGCTGATCAGCGGCAACCTGCGTTTGGTGCTGAGCGTTATACAACGTTTTAACAACCGCGGCGAGAACGTGGACGATCTTTTTCAGGTGGGTTGCATTGGTCTCATCAAGGCCATTGACAACTTCGACCTGGAACAGAACGTAAAATTTTCCACGTACGCCGTGCCGATGATCATCGGAGAAATTCGCCGTTACCTCAGGGACAACAACCCCATCCGCGTCAGTCGTTCCCTGCGCGACATCGCCTACAAGGCCCTGCAGGTGCGCGATTCCCTTGTAAACCGCTATGCGCGCGAGCCTTCGGTGGGAGAAATCGCGCAGGAACTCAATATTCCGCGCGAAGAGGTGGTTTTTGCCTTAGATGCCATTCAAGAACCGATATCCCTCTTTGAACCGGTTTACCACGACGGCGGCGACCCTATCTTTGTGATGGATCAGGTAAAGGACGACAAAGAGCAGGATACCAACTGGTTGGAAGATCTGGCCGTGCGCGAGGCTATGAACAAGCTCAGCCAGCGGGAACGCCACATCCTCAACTTAAGATTCTTCCACGGTAAAACCCAGATGGAAGTGGCCGAAGAGATCGGTATTTCCCAGGCTCAAGTTTCCAGGCTGGAAAAAGCTGCGCTGCAAAGGTTGCGCCGGTACATGTAGGGAGGTAGTGGGAGTGCGCCGGGTAATATTTGTGGCCTTAGGGCTCCTCATTCTAACCGCGAGCTTTTACCCTGCTTGGAGCAGCCGGGCTGTCCAGGCTTACAACAGCACCAACCTGCTCCGCTTTGAAGCCGTGGCCAGCCCGCGTTTGCAACCCAAGGTATAGGGATTAACTCTTTCCCCTACCGCATATATATAGTGTGTGGGGGGAGGCGAGGGTCATGCTCATACGCGGTTCGGAACTCAGGACGCGCGAAGTGATAAATATCAGCGATGGGCGCAAGCTCGGGACCGTGGCGGATATAGATATTGACGTGGAAGCCGGAAGGATCCGAGCCCTGATAGTTCCCAGTGCCCGGGTGCTGGGCTTTTTCGGCCGCAATGAGGACGTCGTGATTACCTGGGATAGGGTAAAACGCATCGGTTACGATGTGATCCTGGTAGAGCATCGCCCTTCAGCTCTTCCCCCGGCTAAGTAACGTGCACCGGCCCGGCCGGGCTTTTTTGTTGCGCCTTAAAACGGTTAAAGGGGAGCTTGGCCGCCGGGAGGAACCGGGGAAGTTGAGCCGAATCGAATCATATAACGACTAATCATATAACGACTAGATAAGAGGAAGGGCGTAGCTTATGGCAAATGGATTCACCTGGCACAAAGATGGTTCTCTGGTGTACCTGACGGCAGACCATTTGACGGCTTCCGGCCTCGTCAGGCACGGCTTCAGCACCCGGCACGGAGGTGTATCAACGGGGGCCGTATCGGGACTAAACCTGGGTTTCAAGAACGGCGATGAAGTTCAAGTATTAGAAAACAGGCGGCGTTTCCTCACTGCCCTCGGGCTTGATTTCAGGGCTCTGGTGGCCGGCCAGCAGGTTCACGGTACACGTGTGGCCGAGGTGCGGGCCGAAGATTCCGGCCGGGGGGCACGGGCCTGGGAAGAGGGTCTTCCGGCTACGGACGCTCTGATCACCGATGTTTCCGGCCTGCCGCTTTCCGTGTATACCGCCGACTGCGTTCCCCTGCTCTTCTTGGATCCGGTGCGGCCGGCGGTGGCCGCTGTGCACGCCGGTTGGCGGGGCAGCGTAGCCGGAATTGCCCCCGCTGCTCTGGCCGCTTTACGGGCGGCCTACGATACTCAGCCAAACGATGTTCTGGTAGCCATCGGACCTTCCATCGGACCGTGTTGCTACGAAGTAGACGAGAAGGTGATTGTGCCGCTTAGAAGTTTGCCTTTTTGGCGGGAGGTGGCAGTGGAGGCCCGGCCCGGGCACTGGTACCTCGACCTCTGGGAGCTCAACCGCCGCCAGCTTCTGGCGGCCGGCGTGCCGGCAGAGAACATCGCTGTGGCCCGCTTGTGCACGTCCTGTCATGTAAAGGATTTTTACTCTTATAGAGCTGAGCACGGCCGGACCGGCAGCCTGGCAGCGGTGATTTCCCTTAAACCGTAGCAGGAATTTACTTCCAGAATGTGGAAGTTAGAAGGCGATCTCTACGTAAGAGGTGGCCTTCATGAGAGCGACAGAACCCAGAAGAGGTCGGCGCCTCCCCTTCTCCGTACAGGCTTTTCTCGTTGTACTCGGCCTGGTGGCGGCCATAAACACGGCCTACCTGGCCGGGCGGGCGGTGCTGGAACGGGCTGTAGGAAGCGCCACGGTGACCGAGGGGAACGTGGAAGTGACGCTTAAAGGCGAGGCGCTTCTTCTCAGGCGTGAGGCGGTATTGGTGGCGCCGGCATCCGGTCTGTGGCAGGTAAAGACAAAGGCCGGCGAAAGGGTGAGTGCCGGAAGCGAGATCGGTGAAATCCTGGATCCGGTGCTTCTGGAGCGGGGCCGAGCTCTAAAAGAGGAGGCCGAAGGCGAGCGTGCCGCCTGGCAGAGTGGAGTGGACGCCCGGCTCAAGCGGGTGGAGGAGGAACTCGCTCAAGTAACCGGTGACATACAGGGTGTGATCGAGACGCTGCGCTCCGGTCTATACCGGCCTGCTCAAGGATTGCAGACCCGGCGCCTTGAAGAAATGCTGAATAAGCTCGTAGCGCGGCGTGCGCAGCTTCAGGCCGAGCAGGCACGGCTCGCCGAAGAGGCCGCCCGCGGCGGAGCTTGGAAAGAAAAGACCCGGGAGGCGGAGCAACTCTTGCGGTCGGCCAGCACACCTGTGGTAGCTCCGGTTCCAGGTGCCGTGTTCTTCGTCCTGGACGGCTGGGAAGAAGCGTTCGACCCGCTTCAGAGCCGCGCCGCCCTCACCTTAAGCGAGCCTAAGGGGGCAGTGCTTGCTACCCCGGTACCCAGCGGTGAAAAGGTTGCGGCCGGCCAAATCTTGGCCAAGGTGGTCCAGGATGAACCCACCTTTTGCAAAGTGTTGTTAAAAGGAGCGTCGGTAGCCGCGCCGAACATCGGCGATGATGTGGAGGTTGCCTTTCCGGCTTACGGTGTTCGTGTATCCGCCCGGGTGACTGCGCTTCAAGAGAGGGAGGCCGACACCACAATGCTTCTGGAACTCAAAAACTCCCCCCCGGCCCTGGCCCAGGAGCGGACGGCCCAGGTAGAGGTAACGGTGCGGCGCCTGCGCGGCCTCCTGGTCCCAGAGAAGGCGCTGGTACAGGAAGGTTCCCGGATAGGGGTGTACGTTCGCCGCAGCAGCCGCTGGCAGTTCGAACCGGTAGAGATTCTGTTGGCTCGGGACGGTCAGGTCTTGGTCAAAGGACTAAAGGCCGGGGAGGAGATTGCCGTCGGCTGGCGACCTTAGCCCAATTTCTTCGTTTTCTTTCTAGTTTTTTCGCCACCCTAGGAGGAAATAACTGGATGGTGTCGAATACCTTATAAAAGTCTCTGCCTTTGAAGGAGGTTTTTGGCATGGGAACGGTGGCCGATAACGTGGCCGCCGTGCGCGCGCGGGTTGCGAAGGCTGCCGCCCGGTCCGGTCGACGACCGGAGGATGTGCGTTTAATAGCCGTAACCAAGAATGTAGGACCAGAGCTGATTAAAGAAGCGCTGGCGGCCGGAATTACCGACCTCGGCGAAAACCGCGTTCAGGAAGCGGCCGGTAAAGTGCCGGTTTTCCCCGAGGCGACCTGGCACCTAATCGGCCATCTGCAGACGAATAAGGCAAAACAGGCCGTGCGACTGTTCAGGTTGATCCATTCGCTGGACAGCCTGCGCCTGGCCGAGACCCTGGAGAGGCGGGCGGAGGCGGAAGGGTGTACGGTAAAATGCCTGGTGGAGGTTAATGTAGCCGGTGAGGCGACGAAACACGGCGTTACCCCGGAGGAACTGCCCGGGCTTCTTAAGGCAATTTCGGCCTTTCAGCACATCGAGGTTGAGGGGCTGATGACCGTAGCACCGTACGTAGAAAATCCGGAGGAGGTGCGGCCGGTTTTCCGCCGGCTAGCCGAACTGGCGCGCGAAGTGAGTGGCCTTGGCCTTCCCCGGGTGAACATGACTGAGCTTTCCATGGGTATGAGTGGGGACTTCGAGGTGGCGGTTGAAGAGGGAGCCACCATGGTGAGGATTGGCACGGCGATCTTTGGACCAAGGAGACAGTGACCCATAGGCAAATGAAAGGACGGTGATAATATGGCGGGCGGCCTGGTAGGGAAGTTCCTGAACCTCATGGGGTTTGAAGAAGTATTGGAGGAAGATGCTTCGCAGGAGGAACCGGTATTGGAGCCGGTCCGGACGTACGGCGAGCACAGGAAAGGCAAGGTAGTGGGACTGCCGAGTTCTTCCGGTATAGGCAAAGTTGTGGTGGTTCAGCCGGAAGGCTTTGAAGCGGCCAAGACCGTCGCCGATCACCTAAAGTCGCGCCGTACGGTGATTGTAAACTTGGAGGGCGTGGACGAAGGGACGGCGCAACGCATTGTGGACTTTGCCAGCGGGGCCACCTTTGCCTTGAACGGGACGGTGGAGCGTGTAGGAGGAGAGATTTTTCTCTTTGCGCCCAACAACGTGGACGTCGTTGCGCCTCGTAAGGACGAGGACGTGGCTTTGCCGTGGTTGAAGTAGAGTAATGGAAGTGGAGGCAAGCAGAGTGATTAAGGAGACTTTAGGCTTTATCGGTGCCGGAGCCATGGCGGAAGCCCTTCTTAAAGGGTTCATTGCACAGGGTTTGGCAGAGCCGGCAAGTTGTATAGTTAGCGACATAAGTGCCGAACGCGCCCGGCATTTGGCGAACATTTTAGGAGTTCGCGTAGCCGGAAACAACCGGGAAGTGCTGGCCGAGGCCGACATCGTTTTTCTGGCGGTTAAGCCCCAGTCTGCCCCGGGGGTGTTGGAAGAGCTGAAATCCGCCTGGGAGCCACGGCACCTGGTGGTGTCCATCATGGCCGGCGTGCCTACTTCTTTCCTCGAGCCTTTTTTAGGCCAAGCCCGCATGGTGCGGGTAATGCCCAATACCCCGTGCTTAGTTCAGGCAGGAGCGGCGGGCATTTCCGGCGGCAGCCGGGCCGACAAACGCGATGTTGAGGTGGTAGCCGAGCTCTTTAACGCGGTCGGCAAGGCGTTCATCTTGAACGAGGGTTTGCTTGATGCCGTAACCGGCCTTAGTGGCTCTGCTCCCGCCTACGTATACATGTTTATCGAAGCTTTGGCCGACGGTGGGGTACTGGCCGGCTTACCGCGACCGGTGGCGCAGACCTTGGCGGCTCAGACCGTCCTGGGGGCGGCTAAAATGGTGCTGGAGACCGGTGAACACCCCGGGAGCCTCAAGGATCGGGTAGCTTCGCCGGCCGGGACGACCATTGCCGGTATTGCGGCTCTGGAAGCAGGTGGGTTTAGGGGCTTGGTAATGAAGGCGGTGAAAGCGGCTGCCGACCGGTCGGCCGAACTAGGGGCGGCTCAGAAATAGGGGGGTGGAAGCTTGTTTCTTTATTACTTGGCGGCCAGGTTTTTCGACCTGTACAACCTCCTCATTTTGATTCGCTTACTCCTCTCCTGGGTCAGACCGGATCCTTATGCCCCTCCCGTGCGTTTTATTTACCAGATAACCGAGCCCTATCTCGAGCCCTTCCGGCGCCTGCTGCCACCGGTGGGGATGATTGACTTTTCACCCATTCTGGCGCTCTTGGTACTATCTTTCATCCGGCGTCTGGTACTGGACTTCATTCTAAACGTTATTGTCTGAGGTGGTAGGGAAAAATGCTTACCCCGCTCGACATCCAAAAAAAAGAATTTCACCGGCGCCTGCGCGGGTACAGCGAGGTAGAAGTAGATGAATTCTTAGATCAGGTGCTCGAGGATTACGAACTTCTGTACCGCCAGAACGCCAGCCTGAAGGATGAAGTGGAGCGCCTGAAGGCCGAAGTGGAACGTTTTACCGGCCTGGAGGAGACGCTGAAAAACACCCTGGTGCTGGCTCAAAAGGCCGCCGACGAAATCCGCAGCAACGCTCAGAAAGAGGCTGAGCTCATCCTTAAAGAAGCGGAAGCACGGGCCAGGGCGTTGGAGGAAGAAGGCCGGCGGCGCCTGGAGCTACTGGAAGAAGAATTCCGGGCGCTAGAGGGGAAGATTGCCAGCTACAAGGCTCAAACCAGGGCTTTGCTCTTGGGGGCGGCGGCTCTCCTTGATCCTAAGGCAGAAGACGGCGATGAGGAGGAAGCGGGGAGTGCAAACGGAAAGGCTGCTCGGAGCGGTGAGAAAGGGCTTTAAGGACGCTCTTTCCGTGCTCTGGCTCCTAACCAAGGTAATGGTGCCGGTTACTATTGCCGTAACGTTTCTCGACCGCTCAGGTGTTCTGCCTTATCTGGCCGGAGTTTTTGCTCCGGGTATGGCCTGGCTGGGGTTACCAGGGGAGGCGGCGGTAGCCCTGGTGGTTGGGAACCTCTCCAGCATGTATGCAGGCGTAGGCGCTATGGCCGCCCTAGAGCTTACGGCCAAACAGAGGGTTATCCTGGGTGCCATGATTATGCTTTCCCACTCCCTACCCCAGGAGGGGGCAATTGTGGCCCGGGCGGGAGGCCAGGCGGCGGTGGTGGTCGGCGTGCGGCTACTTACGGCCGGGGTTACTGGCCTCATGCTCAACTTGCTGCTCTGAGGGGGGCGCCAAATGTCCTTTTTCTTGGAGTCTTTGGCGGCGGGGCTTAAGGCGAGCCTGTTATCATTGGGCAAAATCGCCCTCATCCTTATTCCTCTTTTTCTCGGGCTTGAGCTCGCCAAGGAGCTGGGCTGGCTGGGTAGGGTAAGCTCAGGCCTGGCAGGGACTCTCAGGCGGGTGGGTTTACCGGAGCGCGTTGCCTTACCACTGGCTACGGGCACTATTATAGGTTTTACTTATGGTGCCGGTGTAATCTTGAAGGCC
Organism: Bacillota bacterium; assembly: GCA_030153805.1. Classification (GTDB taxonomy): domain Bacteria; phylum Bacillota; class DTU030; order DUMP01; family DUMP01; genus DUMP01. The sequence continues at coordinate 7,131 of JASKLG010000007.1, forward strand.
ATTCAAGAAGAGGGCTGGACGAGGCGGGAGATGATGCTGCTCTGGGTGTTTCTCGGCTTAAGCCATGCGCTCATCGAGGACACGGCCATCTTCGCAGCCCTCGGGATACCTGTGCCGGCGGCGCTAGCGGTGCGACTGGTTCCGGCCCTGGCTGCCACCTGGATTATGTCTTTGTGGCTGCGCCGCCGCGAGAAGGCTCGGCCGCTTTATTAATTGACTTTTGGTGTTCAGAAAGGTATAATGGGCGTAACTTAATATCTATGCGGCGATGAACGGGAGAGTAGGCCGGGTCCGACGGACAGAGAGCCGGGTAAAGGTGCGAGCCGGCACGGCGGTCCGGGCCGAAGATCACCCGGGAGTTGGGAGCTGAACCCGAAAGGAAGTAGGCGACCCCGGCGGAGGCCGTTAAGGGAAAGAAGCGGGTGTGTTTTTGTACACCTAAATGGGTGGTACCGCGGGAGAGACTCTCGTCCCAGAAGGGGCGGGAGTTTTTATTTTAAAAAAGATTGTGTCCGGGCCAAGCCCGGGCCGTGCGAGGTTTTCGGAGGTGGAGACAGGCAATGGATTATTCCAAGACCCTAAACCTGCCCAAGACCAAGTTCCCCATGCGGGCAAACCTGCCGCAGCGCGAACCGGAAATCCTGGCCCGTTGGGAAGAGATGGACATTTACGGGCTGAGCCGCCGGCGTGCTGCCGGCCGGCCGAAGTTCATCCTGCACGACGGCCCACCATACGCCAACGGAAACATTCATCTCGGCACCGCGCTTAACAAGGTCCTCAAAGATATTGTCAACAAGTACAAGTACATGCGCGGTTACGACACACCCTATGTACCCGGGTGGGATACCCACGGCCTTCCTATTGAGCACGCCGCCATAAAAAATTTGGGCATCAACCGGGCAGAAATTTCTACGGCCGAGCTCAGGCAAAAGTGTGCCGAGTATGCCCTGCACTTTGTGGAGGAGCAGCGCAAGGAATTTAAGCGGCTTGGCGTGCGCGGCGATTGGGAACACCCGTACCTCACCCTTACGCCGGAATATGAGGCCAAGCAGATCGAGGTCTTCGGAGCTATGGCCCAGAAGGGTTATATCTACAAAGGACTTAAACCGGTATACTGGTGCACTACCTGTGAAACGGCGCTGGCTGAGGCCGAGGTGGAGTACCACGAAGCCGAATCTGACTCGCTCTATGTGAAGTTCCCGCTTAAGGCGGACCCTGCGGGAAAGCTGACTTCTTTGGCCCCGGCTGACAAGATCTTTTTCGTGATCTGGACCACAACTACCTGGACGCTTCCCGCCAACCTGGCCATCTGCCTGAACCCGCGCTTTGAGTACGTCCTGGTGGAGACTGGTGGCGAGTACTATGTGCTGGCCAAGGAACTGGTAGACGAAGTTATGCAGGTTACCGGGCGGCAGGCAGGGCGTACGCTCGGCACCTTCCGGGGGGAAGAGCTGGAAGGGATTGAGTGCTGGCATCCCTTCATTGACCGGCCTTCGGTCGTTATTCTGGGTGAACACGTTACTCTGGACGCCGGAACCGGCTGCGTGCATACGGCTCCCGGTCACGGTTTGGAAGACTTCGAGGTCGGCCAGAAATATAAGCTTCCCGTCCTTAACCCGGTAAACGGGAAAGGCGTTTTCACCGAGGAGGCGGGGCAATTTGCCGGCCTGCCGGTGCGGGAAGCTACCGGGCCGATCGTTGAGGAATTGAAAAGGCGGGGTGCGCTACTTTACTTCGGTCATATTAAACACCAGTACCCGCATTGCTGGCGCTGCAAAGACCCGGTGCTCTTTTTGGCTACGGAACAGTGGTTTGCTTCGGTGGATGCTTTCCGCGACCAGACGCTTAAAGCCATCCAGGAAGTTAAGTGGTACCCAGCCTGGGGTGCAGAGCGGATCAGCTCCATGGTGCGCGAGCGTTCCGACTGGTGCATTTCGCGCCAGCGGGTTTGGGGTGTTCCCATTCCTATCTTCTACTGCGAAAAGTGCGGCCGGGAGCTAATCACTCCGGAAAGCATCGCGGCGGTGCGCGATCTCATTGCACGCGAGGGTTCCAACGGTTGGTTCACGCATGACGCTTCAGAGATCCTGCCGCCGGGTACACGTTGCTCCGAATGTGGCAACACCACCTTCCGCAAAGAGACCGATACTATGGATGTGTGGTTTGACTCCGGTTCCAGCCATTTCGCGGTACTGGAAACCCGGCCCGAGCTGGAGTGGCCGTGCGATCTCTACTTAGAGGGAAGTGACCAGCACCGGGGTTGGTTCCAATCGTCGCTCCTCACGGCTGTGGCCGTGCGCGGTAGAGCGCCGTACCGGGCAGTGTTGACCCACGGCTATGTGGTGGATGGCGAAGGGCGCAAGATGTCTAAGTCGCTGGGGAACGTAATCTACCCGCAGGAGATCATCAAGGAGTTCGGAGCGGATATCCTGCGCCTTTGGGTGGCATCGTCCGACTTCAAAGCGGACATTCGTGTTTCGCGGGACATCTTGCTTCAGCTCGCCGAAGTTTACCGTAAAATCCGCAACACGGCGCGCTTCCTCCTCGGCAACCTGTACGACTTTGACCCTGCCAGAGATGCTGTGCCATATGCTGAGCTTACCGAGCTCGATCGCTGGGCGCTTCTTGCGCTGACCCGCCTTACGGAAAAAGTTACGGCGGCCTACGAAAACTACGAGTATCACCTCCTTTATCACGCGCTGCACAATTTCTGTGCCGTGGACATGAGCGCTTTTTACCTGGATGTTATCAAGGACCGTTTGTACTGCAGCCGGGCAGACTCCCGGGAACGGCGGGCGGCGCAGACGGTACTTTACGAGGTGCTCACGACACTGGTCCGCTTGATGGCTCCCGTTCTCACTTTCACGGCGGAGGAGATCTGGGCCTATGTACCGGGGGAGGGTAAAGAGGAAAGCGTTCAGCTTGCTTCCTGGCCGGAGGTAAAGAAGGAGTACTTGGATCCGGAGTTAGAGGAACGCTGGAGGGAGCTCCTCCTGGTACGCGAAGATATAACCAAAGCTCTGGAAGAGGCGCGTCAGGCAGGTTTTATCGGCAGTTCGCTTCGGGCCCGGGTGGATCTGTGGCTGCCGGAGAGCCTAGGAGAAACTTATGCCCTGCTCAAGCGTTACGAGGACCTCTTACCTACCATTCTCATCGTATCGCAAGTAGGCCTGCACGGGCCGGAAGAAGCTCCGCCGGCGGAGGCTCGGGAGATGGAACATTTCAGCCGGGCCCGCTGCCTGGTGACCCTCGCTTCTGGCGAGAAGTGCGAGCGCTGCTGGATATACCACGAAGAGGTCCAAGAAGGCGTCTGCCCGCGTTGCCGCGAGGTGCTGGCGGAGGCCGGGCGATAGAAAGTATTTCCGGGCGGGTTCCTCCCGCCCTTTTTTGTAAAAAAGGATTTCCCGTCCCCACGGCGAATGGAATAAGATGCGGTGCACTAAGGGCGGCCTCCGGCGGGCATTCTAAAAGAAGAGGTGACGGGTGTGCCAACGGAGGAGGAAAGACGGGACCTCAAGGATCAGATGGAGAGGCTGGCCCGGGCTTTGGAAGAAAACAGGATTGCCGAGTACGTTTCGCTCCAGCAAAACGCCGGACGCCTTATTTACCTAAATTTCCTCGCCGGCGTGGCGCGAGGCCTGGGTATGGCCGTAGGCTTCACCTTAGTAGGTGCCCTGGTTATTTACATCCTGCGCCAGATGGTGAGCATTCCCGTCATCGGAACTTTTATCGCCCAAATCGTCGATATCGTTACTACACAGCTCGGGAGGCAATGAAATGGAAAATGCCCGGCACTTTCAGGCTCTTTTACAAAAGAAAAAGGCCGAGCTCAGGGACCGGGTGGCGAGAAGGCAGAGGTACGGCCTGAATGAGGCCCAGGCGGACTCGGTGGGGGAGCTTTCCGCCTATGACAACCATCCGGCCGACCTGGGGGCTGAAACCTTCGAGCGCGCAAAAGACTTAGGGCTTATAGATAATGCGCGCGTGCTTCTCGCCAAAGTGGAGGAGGCCCTGGCCCGGATCGAGGAGGGCACCTACGGCCGGTGCGAGCTCTGCGGGCGGGAAATCGACGCCGAACGCCTGGAGGCCGTACCGTGGACGACTCTCTGCCGGGAATGTAAAGAAAAGAAAGAGCGACGCGAAGGGCGGCCTTCCCGCCGTCCGGTCGAAGAGGTGGCTTTAGACAAGCCCTTCGGGCGTACCTTCTTGGATAACACGGACTACGTCGGCTTCGACGGCGAAGACGCCTGGCAGGCCGTGGCCCGCCACGGTACTGCCGAGGGACCGCAGGACGTGGGCGGCGTGGATTCTTATAACGACACTTACATCAATTCCGATGAACAACGCGGTGCGGTAGAAGACGTGGAAGAAGTGGTGATCGAAGATCCGGCCGAGCTTTTCGGGCGTGCCCGCCCCAGCCCGGGCCGGCTGAGGCGTCGTAGCTAAAGGCGGGGAGAGGAGAAATGCGAAGGAGGACTTGTAGTGCGGGTGTTTGTTGGAGCGGGGCTTGTTTTGCTCCTAGATCAAATAACTAAGCTCGCGGTACGGCGCTGCCTTTTGCCTGGGGAGAGCTTTCCCATCATTCGCGGAATCTTCCACCTCTCTTACGTGCAGAACCCGGGGGCGGCTTTCGGTATTCTGAAATACCAGACCGGTTTATTCATAGGGATTACGGCTCTAGTGGTAGCGGCGATTATCTTCTACGCGCCCCGCGTAGATCAAGGGCTTCTCAGCTTGGCCTTGTCCCTTGAGCTGGGCGGGGCGCTCGGTAACCTTATCGACAGGCTGCGCTTTGGGTACGTGGTGGACTTTCTCGACTTCCGCATCTGGCCGGTATTTAACGTGGCTGATATGGCCATTGTGATTGGCGTGGGCCTCATCTTTCTTTATCTCCTGAGGACAGAGGGGCATGTAGCGTGAGCGAAGTGAACGCAGGGGAGGGCTTGCGCCGGGTTTTTACCGGCCAAGAGGAAACGGTGGGGATGCGCCTTGACGTTTTCTTGGCCGGGCTTACGGAGCTCGGGCTTAGCCGCTCCCAGGTCCAGCAGCTTATCCGCGAAGGGCGGGTAAAGGTGGACGGCCGGCCGGCCAAGCCCAGCCTTAGGCTGGCGGCCGGAACCGAAGTGGAAGTGATTGTACCGCCTCCTGCTCCAGCCGACCTGCGGCCGGAAGCGATTCCGCTTAACATTGTGTACGAGGACGAGCATCTAGTCGTGCTTGATAAGCCTGCCGGGCTTGTGGTGCACCCTGCGCCGGGCCATCCAGAGGGTACGTTGGTGAACGCTTTGCTGGCCCACTGCGGCTCTGAACTCGCCGGCATCGGCGGGGTGCTTCGGCCCGGCATCGTCCACCGCCTGGACAAGGACACTTCTGGCCTCATGGTGGTGGCAAAAAGCGAGGCGGCGCACCAGGGTCTGAGTGCCGCCATCAAAGCGCGCCAAGTTGAGCGTGTGTACCTGGCTCTGGCCTTCGGCGAGCTTAAAGCAGATGTGAGCATGGTAGATGCGCCCATTGGGCGGCATCCCGTACAGAGGAAAAAAATGGCGGTGGTGGAGCGTGGCGGGCGGCCGGCGCGCACGCGCCTGCGCGTGCTGGAACGCTTTCCCGGCTACACCTACCTGGAGGCCACTTTGGAGACAGGGCGAACCCACCAGATTCGCGTGCATCTGGCCTTTATCGGGCATCCGGTGGTGGGGGACCCCGTTTACGGGCGCCGGCAGGGAAACCTGGGGCTAAAAAGGCAATTCCTGCATGCGGCGCGCCTTAAGTTTACCCATCCTGTTAGCGGTGAGGTGCTGAGTTTTTCCAGTCCCCTTCCCGAGGAACTGGCGCTGGTGCTGGCTCGCCTGCGGAGAGAAAAAGAAAAAGACGGGATTGGGGTAAAGCAGCTTGACGAATGAGGGAATGCGTGGTAGAATCAGGCTGACTGAAATCAGCCTTGAAACTAGTCCCGTGAGGCTAGTAAGGAACGGAAAAAAGCCTTCCTGCTGGCCGCGGGAAGGCTTTTCAGCTAGGGGGATGGCAGGGTGCTTAAAGAGAAGACCCAGCTTATGGATGCCGATGCGGTGCGCCGGGCCCTCACCCGGATTGCCCACGAAATCCTCGAGCGCAATAAAGGAACCGAAAACCTGGTGCTTATCGGAATTCGCACCCGAGGCTATCCACTGGCGCAGCGGCTGGCGGCTAAGATTCGCGAAATCGAAGGCCAGGAAGTCCCGGTGAGCCACCTGGATATTACTGCCTATCGTGACGACCGCAAGGGGCAGGGCGGTGACGAAAAACAGCCCGACTTCAGCGGGCCTTCGTTCAGCCTGGCCGGCAAGAAAGTGGTCTTGGTGGACGATGTGCTCTATACCGGGCGCACAGTGCGCGCCGCGATGGACGCGGTTATGGACCGGGGCCGGGCAAGTGCCATCCAGCTGGCCGTACTCATCGACCGCGGTCACCGCGAGCTTCCCATTCGCCCCGACTTTGTGGGCAAGAACGTTCCGACTTCCCGCCGCGAGGTGGTAGAAGTTAGACTTAAGGAAACTGATGGTGAGGACAGGGTAGTCCTCATGGAGCCCTAAGCGAAAAACCCCTTTAAGGCGGTCCCGTGAGGCCGGTAAGGGGGAGGAAGAAATGCAGCCTCCTTACCGGCACCGTCCGGCAAGGAGGTTTTTCTATAGAAACACAAAAAGAGGAGGAGAAAGCATGAGGCGAATCATCGACGTGGACGAGCGCCTACCCCTGCTCACGACCCTGCCCCTCAGCCTGCAGCACCTGTTTGCTATGTTTGGAGCTACCATCCTGGTTCCCATCCTGACGGGGCTAAATCCCTCCCTCGCCCTACTCGGCAGCGGTCTCGGTACTTTTACCTATATCATCTGCACCAAGGGTAAGATTCCCGCTTATCTCGGTTCTTCCTTCGCCTTCATAGTTCCCATCATCGTGGCCAGCAAGTACTATGGTGTTCAGGCAGCCCTGAGCGGTTGCTTCGTGGCCGGGCTGGTCTATGTAGCCGTGGCGGCGGTCATCCACAAGGCCGGGACGGCCTGGATCGATCGTTTCCTGCCGCCTGTAGTGGTAGGTTCGGTGGTTATCGTCATCGGCCTGGCCCTGGCGCGCACGGCAGTAGATATGGCCGGGCTTCTGCCCAAAGAAGGAGAAGCGATTAACCTCTTGACCTCCCGGGACGTCTGGACGGCCATGTTTACCCTGGCAGTTGCCATCGTCGCCTCAGCCTACTTCAAAGGAATCCTTAACGTTATTCCCGTGTTGATTGGCATAGTAGCCGGTTATATCTTTGCCTTCACCCAGGGACTGGTGGACCTTACTCCCGTCTTAGAAGCCAAATGGTTTGCCCTGCCTCCCTTCGTTGCTCCCAGGTTCTCACTTCCGGCCATCCTCCTCATCGCACCGGTAGCGGTGGTAAGCATTACGGAGCACATCGGACATCTATTAGTGACGAACAACATCGTGGGACGCGACTTCACTAAGGATCCGGGTCTCGACCGGTCCATCCTGGGCGACGGCCTGGCCACTTCGCTCGCCGCGCTCTTCGGCGCGCCGCCGAACACCACGTACGGTGAGAACATCGGTGTTATGGCCATCACCCGCGTCTACAGTGTGTGGGTCATCGGCTGGGCGGCGGCCATCGCCGTAGTCCTCTCCTTCGTGCAGAAACTCGGTGTGGCCATCCAGACCATCCCCACCTCCGTCCTCGGCGGTATCTCCATTCTCCTTTTCGGGACCATCGCTGCTGCCGGCGTGCGCATGCTGGTGGAGAGCCAGGTGGACTTCTCGGAGACGCGTAACCTCATTCTAGCCTCGGTAATTCTGGTGATCGGTATCGGAGGCGCCGAACTTACCATCGGCAATTTCAGCATCCACGGCATGCCTTTGGCGACGTTAATCGGCATCGTGTTAAATCTCATCCTGCCTGCCCCGGAGGGAGAAAAGGAAACAGGACCTGCACCTGAAGTGGCTGGTGAAGCCAAGCTGGCATGCGACCCGGCGGCAAAAGTTCCTGCCGGACAGTGAAACGGCAAAGCTGCTTCAAAGGCCAGAAGAAAAGCCCTCAGGAGCTTTTGCTCCGGAGGGCCTTTATCTTTTCTTCCGCCGGCGTTACGTAAAGCGTGCGTTGGTGATCATAGATAACAAGTCCCGGACGGGCGCCGGAGGGTTTTCGCACATGGCGGCACTGGGTGTAGTCCACCGGCACCTGCGAAGAATGCCGGGCACGGCTGTAATAGGCGGCTAGGAGGGCCGCTTCGTAAATGGTTTCCTCGGGGGGAAGTTGGCCGTCAGGGCAGCGTACAACCACGTGGGCCCCGGGAATGTCTTTGACATGAAACCAGAGGTCCTCCGGTTTGGCCTGCCGCAAGGTGAGACGGTCATTCTGCCGGTTGTTGCGCCCCACCAGAATTGTCCAGCCGGCCGACGAATAAAAGGTAAGGGGCTCTGAGCGCGTCTGTTGTGCCGGCTTCCCGGTCCGGTCGGCCTCAGGCTTTTTCAGGTAACCTTCTTTTTCCAGCTCGGTCCTGATTTCTTCCAGATCTGCCAGGTCCTCGGCTTCCTCCAGCGCCAGAGCGATGCTCTCCAGATAAGTAAGTTCCTCCCTGTCACGGGCTGCCTGTTCGCGTGCGGCAAGAAGGGTTTTCTTGGCCTTGGCGAACCGGCGGAAATAGATTTGGGCGTTTTGAGCAGGTGTAAGGCGCGGGTCGAGAGGGATGCGCACGGGGGTGCCTGTTTCCCAGTCTTCAAGTTCCACTTCGGCGGCACCGGGCGGAACCCGGTAAAGGTTGGCCAGAAGGAGTTCCCCGAAACGCCGGTAGTTTTCGCTTGCGCTTGCTTCGCGTACGGCTTCGAGGTGAAGCCCCAACTTTTTCTCCACCCGCTCCTGGGTCCGCTTCAGCCAGTTTAGAAGATTTTGCCGCGTTGTGGTAAACCGCTCCTCCTCTTCTTTTTTTCCGTAGAAGAAATCTAAAGCAGCGCTCATAGCGGGGAAGGTTTCTTTCGGCCAGGTGTTCATTAAAGTTAAAGGGAAAGGGGTCACCTCGAGCACTTTTCCTTCAGGGCTCAGGTATACCGTAGGGCGCCACTTGCCGCCGTCTATCTGCTCCCTAAGATCGGTTAAAGCCTGCCATAGTTTTTCCAGGTCGGCCCGGGAGGCTTCTTTCACATTCAGCTCCTCATCTAGGCCGGCACGCGCTACCACCTCGCGGGCGAGAAGCGGGCTGAAGCCGGCGACTGTGGCGACGAGAGCCTTGATTACTCTAGTTTTTTGGGCCTGGAGCTCCGAATAAAAAGCCAGCTCGGTCAGGTCTTCCAGGAGTGCCTTATTTTGAGCAGGGGGGGTGCGGTAAGGACGGCCCGGCAGAACTTCGCGGAAACGGTTGATTTCTTCCGTTACGTGCTTAATGGCCTCCAGGATAAGACCGGAAGCGTTATTTACCAGGATTATGTTGCTGTGCTTACCCATAATTTCGGCGATGAGCTCGAGCTCCGAGCGCTCTCCCAGTTCGTCACGCCCCTCGAACTTTAGCCCCACGATTCGTTCGCCCGGCGGGCGTCTGATACCGCTAAGGCGGGCTCCTTCCAGGTGGCGCCTGAGGTACATACAGAAGGCGGGAGGGGTGAGAGGATTGGCCTGCGGCCGGGTAGTAATGTGGAGCCTGGCGCGTTCGGGGTGGGCGCTCATAAGGAGGCGAACGTTTTCTCCTTCACTGCGCAGCATAAGTACAAGCTCCAGGCGGGCGGGCTGGTAGATTTTCAGAACGCGGCTTCCACAAAGCTTATCGAGTTCTGGTTTCAGGGCAGTTAGAACGGTGGCATCAAAGGGCATGTTATCGACCTCTTACTTTTGAACTACACTTCAGTATAACCCGGCCGGAAGAGGGGGTCAATTTAGCCGGGCATTTTTTCTGCTTTCTGGGCATAGGGATTCTTGGGATTAAACCCCAAGGAGGGGAAGACCGCTGTGCAACCGTGGCATGCTTGGCCGCTTTCCGACCTGATCGCTTACCTAAAAACAGATCCTGAGGCCGGTCTGGAGCCCGCCCAAGCCCGCCAAAGGCTCATTACATACGGGCCAAATCAACTGCCGGCCAGCCGTAAAAGAGGCGCACTCAAGCTTTTCCTAGCCCAGTTTGAAGACTTTATGGTGCTGGTGCTGGTTGTTGCGGCCGTGCTGTCTTTCATTCTGGGTGAGTGGTACGATGCCGCAACTATTCTCGCCATTGTGGTGATAAATGCCGTGCTGGGTTTCCTGCAAGAATACCGGGCAGAACGTTCTCTGGCCGCCTTAAAGAGGCTGACCGCTCCAAAGGCTCGTTGCCGCCGCGCCTTTTTGGAAGTGGATTTGCCGGCAGCGGAGGTGGTACCGGGAGACGTCCTTTTGCTTTCGGCAGGCGACCGGGTGGCCGCAGACGCCCGCCTGGTGAAGGCGTGGGATCTGGCCTGTGATGAATCGGCCCTTACCGGCGAATCAGTGCCGGCGGCCAAAGAAGTGTGTGAACTTACGGCCGGGGCACCTCTGGCGGAAAGGCGCAACCTAGTTTACGCTGGCACGCTGGTTACGCGTGGGAGGGCGGAAGCGGTAGTGGTGGCTACGGGGCTCGCTACCGAGACGGGGCAAATCGCCCGCCTCCTTAACAGGGAAAAAGAAGAGATCACCCCTCTCGAACAGCGACTGGATCATTTGGGGCGGGTTCTCGTGGCCGGTTGCCTCACCATCTGCGGCCTGGTAGTTGTGCTGGGGCTGAGGCGCGGAGGTTCGGTTTTAGAAATTATTATGGCGGGCATCAGTTTGGCCGTAGCAGCAATCCCGGAAGGGCTCCCGGCCGTGGTGACTCTGGCTTTGGCTGTTGGTGTTCAACGCATGGTCCGCCGGCGCGCCATTCTTCGCAGGCTGCCGGCCGTGGAGACTTTGGGCTGTGCTACGGTGATCTGTGCAGATAAGACGGGTACCCTCACAGAAAACCGGATGACGGTACGCGAGATCCGGGCTGCAGACAGGGAACTCGCGCTAACCATCGGTGCGCTCTGCAATGATGCCACCTTAAAGCGGGAGGGAATCGCCATCGGTTCCTTCTGGCGTGGGCGGCGCGTGGAGGAGAAGTGGAGTGCCGCCGGGGATCCTACTGAGGCGGCGCTTCTTGTTGCCGCCGCCGAAGCAGGCCTGGTGCGGGGTTATCTTGAGCAGGATCACCCGCGGTTGGACGAAATTCCTTTCGATTCCGACCGGAAGCTCATGAGCACCGTCCATCGCTGGGGGAAGGGGGTGCGGCTCTTGGTCAAAGGTGCTCCCGATGTGGTGCTGGAACGCTGCGCGAGCTATCACGACGGCAGGCGGGCCGTGCCTCTGGACGCCCGGGCGAAGGCTGAATGGTTGAGGGAGAACGAAGAGCTGGCCGGCCAAGCCCTGCGGGTGTTGGCCGTCGCCTACCGGGACCTTCCTGCTTTAGCTGGCGACCCTCAACCCACCTTAGAGAGCGGGCTCACTTTGGTAGGGCTTATCGGGCTGAGCGACCCGGTTCGTCCCGGAGTGCGCGAGGCAATTGCCCGCTGCCGCCGGGCTGGGATCAAGACGGTGATGATCACCGGCGACCACCCTGCCACAGCCATTGCCGTGGCCAGAGAACTCGGCCTTCCCTGGGAGGAGGGTGTGGCTACGGGGGCAGAGCTCGAAAGTTGGAGCCAGCGTGAGTTGGAGGAGCGGGTAGAAAGGATCGCCGTGTATGCTCGTGTTAGCCCGCGCCACAAGCTTCGCATCGTGCGGGCGTTAAAAAGACGAGGGCATGTAGTGGCCATGACCGGGGACGGAATCAACGACGCGCCCGCTATGAAAGAGGCGGACATCGGGGTGGCCATGGGGCGGACCGGAACGGATATAGCCAAAGAAGTGTCGGCCATGGTAATCGAAGACGATAACTTCACCACTATAATGGCGGCGGTAGAAGAGGGGCGCGCCATCTACGACAACATCCGCAAATTCATCCGCTATCTTCTCGCTTGTAACATAGGTGAAGTTACGACCATGCTTCTCGCCGCCCTGTTGGGCCTGCCGCTTCCGCTTCTCCCTATACAAATCCTTTGGCTAAACCTGGTGACCGACGGTTTTCCGGCTCTGGCCCTGGGCTTTGACCCGCCGGCTCCGGACATTATGGAGCGCCCACCCAGACATCCTGGCGAGAGCATCTTTTCCCGCGGCTTGGCCGGCAAAATCCTTAAACGCGGTCTGGGTATTGGCCTTTTCACCGTGGGGGTTTTTGTTCTGGCCCTCAGAGCGGGAGCGGGAATCGAACGCGCACGCACCATGGCCTTTACCGTGCTGGTAATGCAGCAGCTTTTTTATGTGTTTGAATGCCGTTCAGAAACAAGGCCGGTTTTTGCCGTTGGACTTTTCAGCAACCTGTACCTTCTCATGGCAGCCGCCCTGTCTTGGGCCATGCAACTGGCCGCTTTGTACCACCCCTTCCTTAAACTTGTCTTTCGTACGGAGACGCTGCAGGGCAGTGAGTGGGCAATCCTTTTTCTCGTGGCCGGCGGTCCGTTCCTGTGGCAGGGGCTGCTTTGGGCCTCTGGGTGGACAGAAAAGGGTGAGCTTGATATAATGGGTAATAATACATGAAAGTGGGGCCTTGAGCGTGCATTTTCACAAAATCCACGGCTTAGGCAATGATTTTGTCCTTACCCGGGATTTGGATCCGTTCCGGCACGATCTGGCCCGGGCGGCGCGTGTTTTGTGTGACCGCCATTTCGGTATCGGGGCCGACGGCCTGATCGTGGTCCTTCCCAGCGAACGGGCCGACTTTGGCATGCGCATTTTCAATCCAGACGGCAGCGAGGCCGAAATGTGCGGCAACGGGATTCGTTGCTTCGCCAAGTACGTGTACGAAGAAGGTCTTACCCGGAAAACCGCCCTTACCGTAGAGACGCTGGCCGGAATTATCAAGCCGGAGCTTAAGGTGGTCGCGGACAGGGTGGCGGAGGTACGGGTAGATATGGGCCGGCCGCGCCTGTTATCCGAAGAAATCCCGGTTGTAGGCTTCGGGCAGGGCCCGGTAAAGGATGCCCGGATAGAAGTGGAAGGAACCGAGGTCTCTTTCACTGCCGTTTCCATGGGCAACCCCCATGCGGTGGTGCCGGTAGAGGACCTGAACCGTGTACCCTGGCAGGTTTTGGGCCCGGCTCTCGAGAGCCACGAAGCCTTCCCCAGAAAGACAAACGTTGAATTTGCTCAGGTTTTAGGACCGCACGAAGTGCAGGTGGTGGTTTGGGAGCGGGGGGCAGGACCGACGCTGGCCTGTGGCACCGGGGCATGCGCTACGGTGGTGGCCCTCTCCCTTACCGGCCGGTTGGATAGGCACGCCACGGTTCACCTGCCCGGCGGCGATCTGGATATTTTGTGGGCAGAGGACGACCACGTTTACATGACGGGGCCGGCCACGACCGTTTTTTCCGGCGAATACCTGCTAGACCCGGCCGAATTTAAAAGGCGATAAGAACATATTAAGTTAAGGAGGTCTCGGCATTGGTACAGCGCGCCAGGAGGATTTCAGCCATTCCCCCTTACCTGTTTGCGGAGATCGACAAGCTTAAAGCAGAGGCCAGGGCACGCGGCGTGGACGTGATCGACCTGGGCATCGGCGATCCGGACATGCCCACTCCTCAACATGTGGTGGAGGCGCTGGCCGAGGCGGCACGGAATCCTGCCACTCATCGCTATCCACCTTACGAAGGCATGCCGGAACTAAAAGAAGCCATCGCTCGTTGGTACCGGGAGCGCTATGGGGTAGAGTTGGATCCGGAAACGGAAGTTCTCGTGCTTATCGGTTCTAAAGAAGGTATTGCCCACGTTTTTTGGGCTTTCGTCGATCCCGGCGACGTTACCTTAGTGCCGGACCCGGCTTATCCTGTGTACCGCACAGGAACGCTCCTGGCAGGCGGGACGCCTTATACGCTGCCTCTTACCCCTGAACGCGGCTACCTGCCTGATCTCGGGGCGGTGGACCCGGAGGTGGCCGATAAGGCCAAGCTCCTTTTCCTCAACTACCCGAATAATCCTACTGCAGCAGTGGCTCCGCCGGAATTCTTCGCGGAAGTAGTGGAGTTCGCCCGCCGGCACGATATTATTGTCTGCCACGATTTCGCCTACTGCGAAACCACCTTTGACGGTTACCGCGCCCCCAGCTTTTTGGCCACGCCCGGCGCCAAAGAGGTAGGCATTGAGTTCAACTCCCTTTCCAAGCCATACAACATGACCGGCTGGCGCGTTGGGTTTGCGGTGGGGAACCGGGAGGTCCTGGCCGCCCTTTCGGTGATCAAGACCAACATCGATTCCGGCGTATTTAATGCCGTGCAGCTGGCAGCTTGTGCTGCTTTGAACGGACCACAGGATTTCATCGACCGCATGAACAAGATGTATGCCGGCCGGCGCGATGTAATCATCCAGGGGCTCAACAGCCTGGGCTGGGACCTCAAACCCACCAAAGGCACTTTCTACATCTGGGCGCCCGTACCGGAAGGTTACACTTCCAAATCCTTTGCCGCGCTCCTGCTCGAGCGGGCGGGAGTAAACGTCGCTCCCGGTAACGGCTACGGCGAGCACGGGGAAGGGTTTTTCCGCATAGCCCTCACCGTGGACGAAAGCCGCCTGGCTGAGGCGGTGGAGCGCATGCGGCAAGCCGGCATCACATTTACAGGGAAGCGATAACGTGCGCAGCATGACCGGCTTTGGCCGGGCCAGCGCCCAGGCCGGTGAGACGGTTTTCACAGTTGAAATACGAACTCTTAACCACCGCTTCCTCGAATGGATTATCCACCTGCCCCGTGAACTAACCGCGTGGGAGGAACGCCTGCGCCGCAAATTAAGTGCGGCGCTGGCCCGCGGCCGGGTAGAGGTATGGGTGAGCGTAAGCGGGGTGTCCTGGCCCAAGGTTGTACGCGTGGACAAGGGATTGGCTGCATCCTACGCCCAGGCGCTATACGCCCTGGCCGGGGAACTTAAAGTAGAGCCGCGGCTCACACCTGAATTTTTCCTTACTTTGCCGGAAGTGGTAAGGGTGGAGGAGGAAGCGGTGGACATCGAAGCATGGTGGCCGGCCTGCGCCGGGGCGCTGCAAGAAGCCCTGGCGCAGGTTACGGCTGCGCGGGAGCGCGAAGGGGAAGCTTTAGCTGCCGACCTTAGGGAGCGAGTAGAACGGCTCAAGAGGCTTAACGAGGCCATGACCAGAGAGGCTGCCGAAGTTCCACGGCTTTACCGGGATAGGTTGAAAGAGCGGCTGGCTACACTAGGAGTAGAAGGAAGTGTGGACGAAGTGCGGCTGGCCCAGGAGGTGGCCCTTTTCGCCGACCGCGCGGATGTTACCGAGGAACTGGTACGCTTGGCGAGTCACCTGGATCAGCTCAGCTCAGCGCTCGCAGCCCCCGGGCCGGTGGGCCGGCGGTTGGAATTTCTCCTGCAGGAGGCCAACCGCGAAGTAAATACCATCGGGGCCAAAGCCCAGGGCCTTAAGCTTAGCTACCTGGTGGTAGAGTGTAAGGCCGAGCTGGAAAAGATGCGCGAGCAGGTCCAGAACATCGAGTGATTGTGGCAATGGAGACAAGGAGGCTACAGTATGGAGATACGCCTGATCAACATCGGGTTTGGAAACATCGTTTCGGCCAACCGCATCGTAGCCATTGTCAGCCCTGAATCGGCCCCCATTAAGCGCATCGTGCAGGAAGCCAGGGACAGGGGCATGCTTATTGATGCTACTTATGGGCGCCGGACCCGGGCGGTGATCATCACCGACAGCGACCATGTGATACTTTCCGCAGTTCAGCCGGAGACAGTGGCCAACAGGGTGGTAGATCATGAAGAGGACGGTGAAGAAGAGGAATAAGGGGTGAAGACCATGCCCAAGGGATTGTTAGTAGTGCTCTCGGGACCTTCCGGAGCCGGTAAGGGCACGGTCTGCCAGCTCCTCAGGCAACGCAATCCCCACCTGGCGTACTCTGTTTCTGCTACTACGCGCTCGCCTCGTCCTGGGGAAAAGCACGGGGTAAACTATTTCTTCCTCAAGAGAGAGGAATTTGAAGCTTGGCGTGATCGGGGAGAGTTCCTCGAGTGGGCCGAGTTTTGCGGCAACCTTTACGGTACCCCGCGCTCCTACGTGGAGGAGCGGTTGGCTTCGGGTCAGGATGTCCTCTTGGAGATCGAAACCCAAGGGGCACTCCAGATTAGAGCCAGTTTCCCAACCGGGGTGTTTATCTTCCTCCTCCCCCCTTCTTGGGCTGAACTTAAGGCCCGCATCATACAGCGCGGTACCGAGAGCGAAGAGGAACGACGGCGGCGGCTGGCAAAAGCCGAGAGCGAAATTGCAATGTTACGCGCTTACGACTACCTGGTCATAAACGATAGGGTGGAACAGGCCGTAGCCCGGGTAGAGGCCATTCTCATGGCCGAACACGCCCGGGTAAATCGCTTCAGCGACGAGGAGCTTAAAGCACAACTGGAGGGACAGCTGCTATGAAAGGACCTGATCTGGAGACTCTCCGCAAGCGGATCAGCAACAAGTACCTCTTGGTCGCAGCTACCGCCAAGAGGGCCCGGCAGCTAATGAACGGTGCGGCGCCCCGCCTCCAGGGGATAGAGGGTAAAGCAGTGACCGTTGCCCTCGAAGAGATTGCGGCCGGGGTAGTGACGGTGGTGCCGCCCGAGCAGGGCACGAAATAGAGGTGGCGCAGGTGGAAAAAAAGACGATTATCTTAGGCGTTACCGGCGGAATTGCAGCCTACAAAGCGGCAGACCTGGCCAGCCGCCTAGTAACAAGAGGTTACAGCGTTAAAGTGGTGATGACGGAGGCGGCCACGCGCTTTGTGGCGCCCTTGACCTTTCAGACGTTAACCGGCCAACCGGTGGTGGTAGATATGTTTGCTGCTCCACCGGTGTGGAATGTAGCCCACGTGGCGTATGCCGAGGCGGCGGATGTGGTGCTCATTGCTCCTGCTACGGCCGATGTAATCGCCAAACTGGCCCACGGCTTCGCCGACGATATGCTGACGACCACGGTGCTGGCAACACAGGCTCCGGTGCTTCTGGCACCGGCCATGAACAGCAACATGTACTTAAACCCCGCCGTGCGTGAGAACCTGGGCCTTTTGCGCGCGCGGGGTTTTTACATCGTGGAACCTGAGACCGGTCGCCTGGCCTGCGGTGCGAGCGGCCCCGGGCGGCTGGCTCCGCTGGAGGCCATCCTGGACGCGGTGGAGCGCGTTCTTTCAGGGTCCCAGGATTTGGCCGGCTGGCGGGTCCTGGTTACGGCCGGCCCTACGCGCGAGGCGCTCGACCCTGTGCGCTTTCTTTCCAACCGCTCAACCGGCAAGATGGGCTATGCTCTGGCCTCGGTGGCGGCACGCCGCGGGGCGGATGTAATCCTCATCAGCGGCCCCACCGCCTTGGAGACGCCGCGCGGTGTAAAACGCGTGGACGTGACCAGTGCGGAAGAGATGTGCAGCCGGGTTTTGGACTACCTGCCTGAGGCAACGGCACTAGTAATGGCGGCGGCGGTGGCCGACTGGCGTCCGCGGACCTTCAGCTCTGAGAAGATCAAGAAAGAAGGGCGCGGGAGCCTTATTCTGGAGCTGGAGAGGACCCCGGACATCCTGGCACAGGTGGCAGAGCGGAAACGGGAGGGGCAGGTGATAGTAGGCTTTGCTGCGGAAAGCTCTGAGCTTACCAGACGTGCCCGGGAGAAACTTGTGCGCAAGCGTCTTGACTTTATCGTGGCCAACGACATCACGAGAAGTGACGCCGGGTTTGCCAGCGATAGAAATCAGGTGCAAATCATTTGGCCTGACGGACGCGTTGAGGAGCTTCCTCTCCTGACTAAAGAAGAGGTGGCGGCCGCCATTTGGGACCGGGCCCTTTGGGTGAAAAAGGAGAATCAAACTCCTTCGGCGAACTAAACTTCGGGGAGGATGAACCATGCCCGAGCTGGCCGCCGTCCTGGTCGACCAAGTGAATCCGGGAACGAACCGGCTTTTTACCTACAGCGTCCCGCCGGAGTTTACCGCACGGGTACGCTGTGGCACCCAGGTTAAGGTTCCGTTCCAGCGGCGGTACCTTACGGGCTATGTGACGCCCGAGCCGGCGCCGGAGGTGCCGGGGCTAAAGCCGATCGCCGAAGTGTTGGCTGAGGATCTTTTTACCCCTCAGGATTGGGAATTGGTGCGCTGGCTGTCTGCTCGCTACCTGTGTCATTTGGTTGAAGCTTTGCGCTTAATCCTCCCGCCTGAGGTGAGAAATTTCCGGTATGCGGGGCGCCATGTAGAGTGGGTGGCGCCGAACTTGGCAGCGGAAGAAGGGCGGGCTCTCCTTAAAGAACTCGAACGACGGGCGCCGGCTCAGGCGAGGTTACTTGCAGCACTGTTGGAGGCACCGGGAGGGATCCCGCGCGCACAACTTCTTAAAGAAGCCGGCGCCGGGCCGGAGAGCCTTAAGGCCCTGATCCGCCGCGGCGCTGCAGCCCTGCGGGTTGAAGGGCCGGCGTTAGAGGAAAGGCCCTGCTGTAATGAGCCGAGGCGGAGGGAACTGCCCGAGCTTAACCCCGCCCAGGCGCGGGCCGTTTCCGCCATTACCGCAGCCATAAGGGATGAACGCTTCGAAACCTTTCTTCTTCACGGGGTGACGGGAAGCGGTAAGACGGAGGTGTACCTCAGAGCGCTGGCTGCTGCCTTAGAAAAAGGAAAAGGAGGTATCGTACTCGTTCCGGAAATAGCCCTGACGCCGCAAACTTTGAAACGTTTTTCCGAACGCTTCGGGAGCGAAGTGGCCGTCTTACATAGCGGCCTGAGCGCGCGGGTAAGATACGCTGAGTGGGAACGCATACGGCAGGGCCAATCCAGAGTGGTTATAGGTGCGCGCTCCGCCCTTTTCGCCCCGCTCAGGCACACCGGCGTGATCATTTTGGACGAAGAGCAGGAGCCGGCCTATAAGCAGGAGGAAAGTCCGCGCTACCTGGCCAGGGAGGTGGCCATCTTCCGCGCCCGGCAGGACCGGGCTGCACTCATCCTCGGGAGCGCCACGCCTGCGGTGGAAACATATTTCAAGGCCGAACAGGGGCAGTACCGGTTGCTTACCTTACCAGCGCGCGTAGGCGGCCGGCCGCTGCCGGAGGTGAAGGTAGTGGACATGCGGGCGGAGCTCATGGCCGGGAACCGCAGCATCTTCAGCAGCTCCCTGGCTGAGGCGCTTGCCGATGTGCTCCGGCGGGGTGAACAGGCAATTCTTTTTTTAAACCGGCGTGGCTACAGCACCTTTGTCCTCTGCCGGCAGTGTGGCCTGGTCGCCACCTGCCCTCACTGTGATCTGGCCTTAACGCTACATAACCATAACCGGCGTTTGGTCTGCCACCACTGTGGTTTTACTCGTGAGCCTTACCGCACCTGCCCACGCTGCGGAAGCCGCCTCATACGGGATTTTGGATGCGGAACGGAGCGGGTGGAGGCGGAGGTTGCCCGGCTTTTTCCGGCGGCCCGCGTGCTGCGCCTGGATAGCGATACTACCGGTCGCCGCGGGGCTTACGAGGAAATTCTCGGTGCCTTTTCCAACCAAAAGGCCGATGTGCTGGTGGGCACTCAGATGGTGGCCAAAGGGCTAGATTTCTCGCGGGTGTCCCTGATCGGCATAATCAGCGCGGACCTGGCCCTCAACCTGCCGGATCCCTATGCCTGGGAGAGGACCTTTCAACTCCTCGAACAGGTAGCCGGCCGTGCCGGACGGGGTGAGGTGCCGGGCCGGGTAGTCCTGCAGACATATACTCCCGACCATCCCAGCATAGCCTGCGCCGAGAGGCACGCCTACTTGGACTTTTACCGGTTAGAACTGGCGAGGCGGTCGCGTTACCATTACCCGCCTTTCGCCGAAGTGGTCTTGGTGCGTGCGGCGGCCCCGGCGGAGGAAGCGGCGCGCCGTGTCCTTGCGGATTTGGCCGGCCGCCTGAAGTCTTTGGAGGTCCGGATCGAAGGGCCGGCGCCCTGTCCCTTTTTGAAGGTAGGAGATTACTTCCGTTGGCAGGTAACCTTTAAAGGTAAGGACCTTGAAGGTTTCCGCCGGCGGTTGGCGGAAGAACTCCCGGCTGTCAACTCTTACGGTAAACGCCTGGGTGTCCGGCTCAGCGTGGATGTGGATCCAGTTTCTTATCTGTAAAGAGTGGGAGAGAGTGTCATGGAAAATCTAGAAATCCGTCTTTATGGTGATCCGGTACTGCGCCAGAAGGCGCAGCCTGTGGAGCACGTCGATGCAGCTACGCGGCGCCTCCTGGCAGCTATGGCCCGCACCATGTACTTGGCGGAAGGCGTAGGCCTGGCGGCGCCGCAGGTGGGAATTTCTAAACGGCTGGTCGTGATCGACGTAGGGGATGGGCTCATCGAACTGGTAAACCCGGAGATAATCGCCAAAGATGGCGCAGTGGAAGGAGTGGAGGGGTGCCTTAGCCTTCCCGGTTTAGTGGGTGACGTAGTCAGGAGCCAAAAGGTTACGGTGCGAGCTCTGGACGGCCGCGGCCGGGAGAGGGAAATTACGGGCGAAGGTCTTTTAGCCCGTGCTCTGGAGCACGAAATCGACCATCTGGACGGCGTCCTTTTCATTGATAAAGCTAAGAACCTTCGCCCTGCGCAGAGCGAGGAGGAAGCGCAGGACGAATGAGGGGGCGGATTGGGTGAGAATTATCTTTATGGGCACGCCTGCCTTTGCCGTGCCTTCGCTAGAGCAACTGGCCGAGGCAGGCTTCAGGATCGAGGCGGTGGTAACCCAACCGGACCGCCCGCGCGGCCGGGGGCAGAAGCTTTGCCCTTCTCCGGTTAAAGAAAAAGCCTTGGCCTTAGGCCTCCCGGTCCTTCAGCCAGAAAAAGTGCGCGAACAGGAGTTTCAGGCCCGCCTTAAAGAGCTGGCACCTGATGTCATTGCCGTAGTGGCCTTCGGCCAGATTCTGCCGCCCGAGATTTTGGATCTTCCGCCACTTGGCTGCATCAACGTTCACGCTTCCCTTCTACCCCGCCTTCGCGGGGCGGCACCCATCCAGCGAGCCATTCTGAACGGGGATAAGGTTACTGGTGTAACCACTATGTACATGGCCCCTACTCTGGACAGCGGCGATGTAATCTTCCAGCAGGAAGAGCCTATCAGTGAAGAAGATACTGCCGGGACCCTCGGTGAACGGCTGGCGCGCCGCGGGGCGGAGCTACTCGTGGTAACGCTTCATGCGGTAGCGGAGGGTAGGGCACCGCGTTTGCGCCAGGAGGAAGCGCTGGCGACTTATGCTCCGCCAATTACACGAGCGGAAGAAATGCTTAATTGGGAAGAGCCGGCACCGTCTCTGGCCCGGCGGGTACGGGCCCTGAACCCGGTGCCCGGGGCGGTGACGTCAGTGGGAGGTAGACCGGTCAAAATATGGCGCGCCCGGGCGCTGACAGGGTACGCAGGCGGCCCCGGACAGGTTCTCGCGGTAAAGGGAACAGGCGGTATTGTGGTCGGCTGCGGCGAGGAGGCCCTTTTGGTCGAAGAGGTTCAACCGGCAGGTAAGCGATCCATGCCGGCCGCGGCTTTTGCCAGCGGGTACCGGGTTAAGGAAGGTGACATTTGGGGCAGGTAAGAGGTGCAGGTTTTAGGAGGAGGTTTCAGGGCCTTAAGGGGGAGAAGGGGATGTCGGCTAGAAAACGGCTCATTCTAGGGATAGCCCTGAGTCTTATCATCGTGCTTTCCGGGATCACCGCCGGGCTTTGGTACCTGTTCTTCCACGGCTTAAGCCCGCTGTCCCGGTTGGTTTTGCTCAGCCTGGGCTTGTCGTTTGCTTTTTTCATCTTGATGGCTTTCTTGGGGTTTGCCGGTGTAGTTCTCATAATCCTCCGGCACCGGCCGCTGCCTTTTTTCGAACGGCCGGTACGCATCCTCATTACGCGTCTTTTGCCGCTGGCAATGTACTTGGGCCGGATCTTCAATGTGGCCAAAGAAAAGTTGGAGCGGTCGTTCATCGAGATTAGCAATACTCTGGTACGGACGCGTGGGGTGAATGTTCCGCCTTCGCGGCTGCTCATCCTGGCACCACACTGCCTGCAGTACTCAGGCTGTCCGCATAAAATTACGGTAAGTGTGGACAACTGCCGCTTGTGCGGTCGCTGCCAGGTAAAAGACCTTCTGCTGCTGGCGCGCGAACTGGGCGTGCAGCTGGCCGTAGTTACCGGTGGGACTCTGGCCCGGAAACGGGTAGAGGAGCTCAGGCCGAAGGCCGTGGTGGCCGTGGCCTGTGAGCGCGACCTCACCAGCGGGCTCCTTGACGTTTACCCTCTGCCGGTGCTGGGCATCCTTAATGACCGCCCACACGGGCCCTGTGTGGACACGCGGGTGGATATGGAGCGGGTGCGGCAGGCAGTGCTGGAGTTCACCGGCCGGCCTGAGGTAAAGGGGGCGGTATAGTGCCGCTGGTGCTTTTCTTTCTGCTCCTTGTTTTCTTTTTTCCCTGGTTGATCTTGCCGCTTGCCGCCTTCTTCCTGCTCAATTTACTGCTCTTGCCCTTTGGTTTTACCCTGCGCTCGCTGTGGAACTTCTTTACGGTGCCGGGTGAACTAATGCGCATCGCCCTCAATCGCAACCTGAGAAAAAACCATGCCCTGGAGCATGCCACCATCAACGTGTTGGAAGAGCGCTTCGGCCCGCAACGCCTGTCGGGAAATGCGGCCGAGAATGGTTTTTATATCCACGGTGCGGCCGATCCCCGGCTCATTGAAGAGGCGGCGCGGATCGGCTACAGCCGCCTCCTGGCCGGCGAACGACATTTAGCCATCCATAAACGCTGTGGTACTACCATTGCGGCTGCCAATTTTGTCGCTTCGGCCGTTTTTTTGGCTCTGCTCTTGGGGAGCGGCCACTTTACCCTGCTTAACGTTGTCGTCGCTTTGGCTATAGCCAATCTGACCGGGCCCGCCCTGGGCAGCCTGCTTCAGGCCTACGTCACTACCGATGCAGACGTGCGCGACCGGGTAATTACAGGCGTTGAGTACAGTTTTAATCGGCCGGCTTTTGTCCCTTGGGGCTGGCAGGTGCTGCCTACGGAGTTTTTCGTTCGTACCCGCGTAATAAGGTAGGGAAGAGGGAGATCCCAGAAAGCGAGGACGATCACGTGGGAAAAACTAAGTCGGCTCGGGCTGTGGCCCTGGAGGTGTTGCAGCGCATTGAAAAAGGCGGAGCGTATGCGAACCTCCTTCTACCTCGCACCTTGGCCAGGAGCGGTTTGGATGCCCGGGAAAGGGCGCTGGCCACCGAACTGGTTTATGGAACGGTACGTACCCTAGGGACTCTGGACTGGGCCTTGAGCGAACGGAGCAAAATCCCTATAAACAAGCTTGATCCGCCCGTCCGGGCTTTACTCCGTCTGGGGGCGTACCAGCTTCTCTTCACGCGCATTCCGCCTGCTGCGGCCTGCTATACCGCCGTGGAGCTGGCAAAAGAAGTAGGACACGCTGGGAGCGCCCGGTTCGTTAATGCGGTACTCAGGCGTTTGGCGCGGGAAAAAGACCACCTGAACTACCCCGACCTTGAGCAGGACCCGGTCCGCCACATTGCCCTTAAATACGCGCATCCGGAATGGCTCGTCGCCAGATGGGTGAAGCGCTTGGGGACGGAGGAAACCATTGCCCTCTGCCGGGCAAACAATGAGGTTCCCCCCCTTAGCCTAAGAACTAACACCATCCGCGTCAGCAGGAGCGAGCTGGTCGGCTACTTCACCGAGCGCGGCTTTGCCGTCGGACATCACCTTTACGCTCCAGAGGCCATATACCTGAAAAATGCCGGCGAAGTTCAGAACCTGCCAGGTTTTGCCGAGGGGCTCTTCACCGTCCAGGATGAGAGTTCAATGCTGGCCGCCCATGCTCTGGCCCCCCAGGCAGGGGAGAAAGTGCTCGACGCCTGCGCCGGCCCCGGGGGCAAAACGACGCATATTGCCGCCCTCATGGAGAACGAAGGGGAGGTTTTGGCTTTGGATGTGCACCCCCACAAATTGGAGCTGGTGAAGGAAGCCGCCGGTCGCTTGGGACTTACCATCATTCAAACTCTCCTTGGCGATGCGCGGAGTCTCCCACCGGAGCTCCACGGTCGCTTTCAGCGGGTCTTGGTGGACGCCCCGTGCTCCGGCACCGGGGTGCTCAGGCGCAGACCGGACCTTCGCTGGCACAAATCGCCGCAAGAAATCGCTTCATTGCCCGACCTTCAGCTCAGCATTTTACAGGGAGCGGCGGCGGCCGTGATCCCCGGCGGTGTTCTCCTTTACAGCACGTGCAGCCTTGAACCGGAAGAAAACGAGGGCGTAGTCCAGGCCTTTTTGGAGCGAAACGCAGACTTTTCCCTGGAGGACCTGAGGCCCTACCTGGGCCGGTACTTAGACGAGGAGACTCTGGCCAGCGGTTACCTTCAGCTCTACCCGCACAAACATAGAGTGGACGGCTTTTTCTTGGCCCGGCTGCGCCGGCAAAGAGGTGAGGGAGCGCATGGAGAAAATTAAGCTGAAAGGGCTCAGCTTTACAGAATTAGCTGAGCTCATAGCCACCTGGGGTGAGGCGCGCTATCGGGCCGACCAAATATATACATGGGTATTTCGCCACCTGGTGCGTTCCTATGCGGAGATGACCAACCTTCCGGTTTGGCTACGGGCACGCCTGGAAGAGGACACCGTTTTGGAGACCACGACGGTAGCACGTAGGGAATTTTCTCCGGCGACCGGAACGGTCAAGCTCCTTTTTTCCCTCTTAGACGGGCAGGCTGTGGAAGGGGTTCTCATGCGCTACCGGAACTGGTTCAGCGCCTGCATTTCCTCGCAGGTAGGGTGCCGTATGGGATGCCGTTTCTGCGCCTCAACCCTTGGGGGTCTGGCCCGCAATCTGGAGGCGGCAGAGATGGTGGATGAGGTTGTAGCCCTCGAGCGCGAGGCGCGCGGCGCAGGCGGGCGGATCCGGAGCGTGGTCCTTATGGGAACTGGGGAGCCCCTAGACAATTACGACAACGTGCTGCGCTTTATTCATCTCATCGCCCAGCCCCAAGGCCTGGGGATTGGGTATCGGCGTATTACCCTCTCCACCTGCGGGTTGGTGCCGGGTATTAGGCGTTTGGCGCGGGAAGGGTTGCCAATCACCCTTTCCGTTTCTCTACATGCCCCAAACGACGAACTCCGGGAACGCCTCATGCCCGTAAATAGGAGCTACCCTTTAACAGAACTTCTTCCTGCCTGCCGGGAGTATGCGGAGCAGACCGGCCGGCGGGTAACCTTTGAATATGCCCTTATTGCCGGCGTAAACGATTCTCTGGAGCACGCCCGGGAGCTGGTCGGATTGCTCCAAGGGTTCACGGCCCACGTGAACCTTATTCCCCTCAACCCGGTGGTAGAAAGAAAACTCAAACGCCCGAACCCGCGCCGAGTTTCCGCCTTTGCCGCCGTCTTGAAAGCACGAGGGATTCCCACTACGGTGCGACGGGAACTGGGCACCGACATTTCGGCCGCCTGCGGCCAGCTCAGACACCAGGTCCTAAAGGACGAAGGGATGTTGCGGTGAGAGTGTTTCGACCGGAGGCCGGGGTAGCAGAATGGTGGCGCCGGCGCCAAGAAAGACGCCTGCGCCGGCGCCTGCCGGAACTCATGCGGCTAAATCTAGTGGCAGCGTTGGAGGAAAGCGGCGGACGTGACGGCTGGACACGGCCCAATTGGTACACGATAAAACTCCCACCGAAGGAATATGCCGTAGCCGAGGGGCTACCCGGCTTGGCTGAAGAGCTGGCGGCGGCTGTCGAGGCCGAAGCACGGCGGCGAGGTTACCAGTTGGCCGGGCCTGTAAAGGTGGAGATCGTACCCGTTGAAGGCAGGTATATCCTGGTGGAGGCGGTGGAGCGCCCTGAATCCTCCTCTGAGAAAACGGAGCGGGAGGCGACGATTACCTTCCGCCCGTCGCGTGCCGGAAGAGTGAGAAGGCAGACGGCGCCTCCTTCGCTAGCCGTGATAAGAGGGCCGGATGAAGGGGCCGTCTTCGCTCTCTGGGGCGAAAAAATTTACGTGGGGCGGCGCGAGACCAACCACATAGTGTTACACGATCGTGGGGTGTCTCGCGTGCACTTGGAACTTACTTGGAAAGGAGAGAAGCTTTTTCTCAAGGATCTCGGTAGCCTGAACGGAACATGGGTAAACGGCAGGCCGGTTAGCGAAACTGAGCTTAAGCCGGGGGATCAAATTACTTTGGGCTCAACCTGCCTGGAATACCGGAGGTGAAGACCATGCCGGTGATGACGCTCCTCAGGCTTCTCATGCATATTCTATTTCTTGCTTTTTTCTACCGGTTTCTCTACAGTATAATTAAAGCTATAGAACGTGATCTGGAGGAAGCAGAACGCAGGCAAAGGAACGCAGGCACCAGCTATCCGGGTTTGCGGGAGAGTGAGTAACGTGCTGAGAAGCTGGGCAGAGACAGATGTCGGCCGCGTGCGCACAAACAACGAAGATGCCTACTGGTTGGGCGGCGGTGAGGATTGGTATCTGGCTTTAGTGGCCGACGGCATGGGCGGCCATCAGGCGGGCGAGGTGGCCAGCCGAGTGGCCGTAGAGCTTATTGGCCGGATGATTGAATCGGCCAATCCCGGCGGAAAGGATGGCACTGCCTGCCAGGAGCTCCTCGTCCGGGCCATTACCGAAGCCAACCGCGAGGTTAATCGCCTGGCGCGGAGCCGCCCGTCTCTCGCCGGCATGGGTACTACTCTCAGTGCCCTTCTCGTCCACGGACGGGAAGCGGAACTGGCCCATGTGGGTGACAGCAGGGTATACCGCCTGCGGAATGGGAAGTTGGAACTCCTTACCGAGGATCACTCCCTGGTTCAGGAGCTTATCAACCAGGGATCGCTTACACCGGAAGAGGCCCGTATCCACCCCCACCGGAACATCCTTACCCGGGCCTTGGGGACGGAACCAGTGCTCAAGGTGGACATACGGCACGAGGAAGTTCAGCCCGGTGATCTCTTTCTCCTTTGCACCGACGGGCTAACTGGGGCGGTGACCGACGCCGAGCTGGAAGAAGTGCTGACCGCGGCTCCTAGAAGCAGAGCGGCGGCGGAGCTGGTGCAGCTGGCCAATAGCCGGGGTGGAAGGGATAACGTGACGGTAGTATTGCTTGAGGCTGGTAAAGAGGCATGAAGGAGCGGGAAAGGCGAATCACGGAAGGGGCGCTTCTCTGTTCTGCTATTGTTCTGGGGCTTTCGGCCTTTGCCCTGGTGTGGACGGCTGTGCTACCCCGAGACCCGCTGGCCTGGCTCTACCCGCTGGCGGTTTCTTTTGCGCTCTGGCTTGCGCATATGGTCCTGGAGCATCTGGAACTTAGCGCCGATGAACTCATCTTGCCGCTTATTGCCGTACCTCTTCTTCTCAGCATTGCCATGCTTTACCGGCTGGACCGTTGGAGTGCGTTCTGGCAGGTTATTTGGGCCATCTTGGGGTTAGGTTCGGCGCTGGCGGTTGTGGCATTTCTTCCTTCCGTCGCCGGCCTCAGACGCTGGTGGCCCATTTTTCTTGCTTGTGGTTTGGCCCTGTTGGCTACAACTCTCTTTTTCGGTGTGGAGGTGTACGGGGCGCGCAGCTGGCTTGTAGTGGGGCCAGTGCGTTTCCAGCCTTCCGAACCGGCGAAGGTGCTCTTCAGCCTCGCCCTGGCCGGGTATTTAGCCGGGCGTAAGGAACTCCTTTTAGTGCGCGGGTGGCGGGTCGGACCTTTGGTTTTGCCACACCCGGCCTACTTTGGACCTTTGGTGCTGGTCTTGCTCCTAACGTTAATCCTTATGGTAGGCCAGCGCGACTTGGGTACGGCGCTCCTTATCTTCGGCCTTTTTGCCTGTGAGCTTTACGTAGCCGCGCCCCGGCTTGATTACCTCTTACTGGGCCTGGTGGCGTTGGCGGGAGGAGGCTTTGTTGGCTACCACTTCTTTGATCACGTCCGTGCGCGCATCGATGTTTGGCTCAACCCCTGGTCTCAGGCGGGAGGAAGCGGATATCAACTTGTGCAGTCCATTCTCGCCGTAAGCGCCGGCGGAATTCTGGGAGCCGGGCTTGGACGGGGACAGGCTGAGCTCATCCCGGCGGTAACCACCGACCTTACGTTTGCCGCGTGGGCCGAAGAAACCGGCCTGGCCGGATCGCTGGCCCTCATCGCCCTCTACCTTATTCTTACCGAGCGAGGTTTTCGCGCGGCGCTGGCGGCAAGTGACGACTTTTCCAGCCTGGCCGGGATAGGTCTGGCGGGCTTGTTTGCCCTGCAGTCTCTAGTCATCCTGGGTGGAGCCCTGCGCCTTATTCCGCTGACCGGCGTGACCCTGCCTCTTTTTAACTACGGGGGCAGCTCTTTAGTGAGCACGCTTATAGGCTTCGGCATACTCTTACTTCTTTCGGCAGAGGGGCAGGCGGCATGAAAAACAACGCCCGCTACCTGTTCCGCGCTTTCGTGGTGGGGTTTAGCGTCGTCGGGCTTATGCTCACCAACCTGACCGTCTTCCAGCGGGACAACCTCATGTCCTCACCGCTCAACGGCCGACGCCTGGCTGGATGGGATAACCAGAGCCTGCGGGGAGGAATTTATGCCAGAGGTGGCGAAATTGTAGCGGAAACTAAGGTGATTGGAGGGCCGCGCCGCTACAGAAATGGCTGGGCTTGGGGCCCTATCGTGGGTTACCTGGACCGGAAGCTTGGGGCTACCGGTTTAGAGGCGAGCTATGCGGCCGAGCTGAGCGGGCGCCCGTTTCTTTGGTCCGCCCTGGGCCTTAATTTCCCCATAACCGGCCGGGGTGAAGACCTGGTTCTGACGGTTGACGCCGGCCTGCAGGAGAAGGCCATGCGCCTTCTGGCCGGGAAAGCCGGCGCGGCGGTGGTTCTGGACCCGCGGACTGGTGCCGTACTGGCCCTCGCCAGCCAGCCGTCTTTTGATCCGGCCACCGTAAGCCGGGACTGGACGGAAATTAGCCGGGACGAAGCTGCGCCGCTTCTCAACCGGGCCACGCAGGGGCTCTACCCGCCCGGCTCGACGCTAAAGCTCCTTACGGCGGCTGCGGCCCTCAGCCGCAACCCGGATGTTCTGACGCGCCGCTACTTTTGCCCGGGTGAACTTAAGCTACCGGGGTATACGGTTCACTGCCCGCGGACACACGGCGAGCTCGATCTTGCCCGGGCCCTGGCCGTTTCCTGCAATGTAACCTTTGCCCGACTCGGTTTGGAGGTTGGGAATGGAGGGCTTCTAGCGCAGGCGGAACAAGCCGGGTTTAATGCTGGCGTTCCCTTTGACCTCCCCGTGGCGGTGAGTTCTTTCCCGCGGGATAACCCGGGAGAAGGAGAGACGGCCCAGCGCTCTATTGGTCAAGGGAAGGTCCTGGCAACACCGCTGGAGATGGCTCTCTTTGTCGCAGGTATAGCCAACGGCGGCATAATCATGCGGCCCTATCTGGTCCAGGAACGCCGCCTGGGTGCGTGGACTGTAGCCAAGACTCAACCGGAAAGACTGAGGGTGGCCATGGCGCCGGAAGTTGCCACAACCCTGGCCGACCTTATGATGAAAGTGACGGAATACGGCACGGGGCAGGCGGCCGCCCTCTCCGGGGTGAAGGTGGCCGGTAAGACGGGAACTGCCGAAAATCCCCATGGGAAACCGCACGCTTGGTATGTGGGTTTTGCCCCGGCAGGTGCGCCGCGGGTGGTGGTGGCGGTGGTGGTTGAAAATGGAGGAAGCGGGGGAACGGTAGCCGCTCCTATCGCACGCGAACTCTTCGAGACGGCCCTTAAGGTGGTGAGATAGATGGCAGAGCTTTTGGCCGGCCGGTACGAGTTAATGGAGACTATCGGTGCGGGCGGTATGGCGATAGTAATGAAGGCCCATTGCACCCTGCTGGACCGGCCGGTAGCCATAAAGATCCTGCGCGACCAGTACGCGGCAAACCAGGAGTTCCTTGATCGTTTCCAAAGAGAGGCACGGGCTGCCGCCCGGCTTTCCCATCCCAATATCGTCTCCATATACGATGTCGGCCAGGAGAACGGCAAACAGTTTATTGTAATGGAGTACGTGCCCGGCCGCAACCTGAAAGAATACCTGCGCGCCGAGGGACCGCTGCCGCCGCGGACGGTAGCCGAAATCGGCCGGCAGATAGCCGCAGCACTTGCCCACGCCCACCAGCGAGGGATAATTCACCGCGACATCAAGCCCCATAACATTCTTATTACACCTGAGGGCCAGGTGAAAGTTACCGATTTCGGCATAGCCCGCGCTGCCGCTGCCTCCAGTTTGACGGAGACGGGGGTAGTGTTGGGGTCTGTGCACTACTTTTCCCCCGAACAGGCGCGAGGTGAACCGGTAGACGCCAGATCGGACATTTACGCTCTGGGTGTGGTCCTGTACGAGCTCTTAACGGGAAAACTCCCCTTCGAAGGCGATTCGCCCATTGCCGTTGCTCTGCGCCATCTGGATTCCGATCCCCCGAGCCCCCGCACGTTGCGGCCTGAAGTGCCCGAAGCCTTGGAGAAAATAATCTTAAAGGCCATGGCTCGCGACCCGGCCGAGCGTTATCAGACGGCCGGAGAGCTGCAGCAGGCGCTCAAGGCTTTCCTCGGGGCGGAACTGGTGGAGGAGGAGCCTACCCGCCTCTTGCGCCCTGGAGCGGCTGTCCGCTCTTCAGCCGGGGCGGCAAAGCCGCACAAGAGGAAGAGTGGAATGATTTGGACGGGGATTGTTCTCGTCTTCCTCGGGCTTCTGGTAGGAGGGTTTCTTGCCTTTCGTTCATACTTCCTGGTTCCGATAGTGAACGTGCCTGACGTGGTGGGACGTCCGGCAGAGGAAGCGAGACAACTTATCGAAGAAAAGGGCCTGGTTTACAAGGTGCTGCGTTCTGAACACAGTGACCAACCTCCCGGCATTGTACTTTCTCAACAGCCAGAAGCCGGTACGCCTCGTAAGAGCGGCGTCGGCGAAGTGGTGCAGGTGGTGCTTAGCTTAGGGCCGGAACGAGTTGAGGTTCCGGACGTGCGCGGGCAAACGCGCCCGGCGGCAGAAGCAACTTTAGCAGATAAGAAATTAGTTTTGGGGACGGTGCGCGAAGAGTACGATCCCGTAACCCCAGCCGGCCTGGTGGTGGCGCAGGACCCGGCCCCAAAAACGCCCGTGATGGTGGGAAGCCGGGTGTCCCTGGTGCTTTCACTGGGGCCACCTCCAGTAAGCCACCTCATGCCCAACTTGGCCGGACAGGATCTCTTCCAGGCCGAAGAGATTTTGAGGAGCCTTAACCTCAAAGTTGGCCAGATCACGCAAGAACCAAGCAACATCTACGGTACCGGCAAAGTAATTCGAACCGACCCGCCGGCCGGTACGACGGTTACAGAAGGCGATACCATTAACCTGGTAGTGAGCCAGGGCCCGCCACCGGAGCCGCAACCTGATAGCACAACTTTCAACTTAAGATTTACCGTGCCGGACGGGCCCCCAGAGCAACTCGTTGAGGTGTGGGTGGTGGCCGGCAGGAGTACTCAGCGCGTCTACCGGCGCCGGTTGCCGAAAGGAACCACTATAGAGCTGACCATCGATGTACCGCCTGATTGTATCGTGCGCGTAGACATTGATGGACGGGTATGGAAGGAGTATCCGGTGGGTGGAGCTAGTGGCAGGTAAGAGCGGCTTAGTCTTTCGGGCCGTTGGAGGATTCTTTTTTGTAGCTGAAGGTGAAGAAAGATATCGTTGTGTTTTAAAAGGTACTTTGAAGAAAAAGGAAGAAATCTTGGTGGGCGACCGGGTAGTTTTTACTCCGACTGCGCCTTCGGAAGGTATAATCACGGGGCTTGAGCCCCGTTCCCGGCGCTTGATACGCCCTCCTGTAGCTAACATAGACAAGGCCCTCATCGTATTTGCTGTGAAGATCCCGCCTCCAAGCCTGACCATGCTCGACCGGATGTTGGTACAGGCGGAGGCGGCAGGCGTGGAGGCGATAGTCTGCCTGAACAAGATCGACCTGGCAACCGGCCCCGAGGAGATCTCCGCCCTCCTCGAACCTTACCGGCGGGCGGGCTATGCTACGTACGCCGTAAGCAGCAAGACACGGGCCAACCTTGACCTGCTCCGGTCCGAATTGACCGGGGTAATTACCGTGATGGCCGGGCAATCGGGAGTAGGGAAATCCAGCCTGCTCAACGCCCTGGAACCCGGGCTGAGTCTGGCCACAGGTGAAGTGAGCGAACGGACCTTAAGAGGCCGGCACACGACCCGGAGGGTTGAGCTTCTGCCCCTTACCGGAGGTGGTTGGGTGGCGGATACACCAGGCTTTAGTGCCCTAGACCTGCCGGATGTGCCCCCTGAAGAGCTGGTATACCTTTTTCCCGAGCTGGCAGAACTGGCACCCAAGTGCCGTTTCCCCGGGTGCCGGCATGAGCTGGAGCCGGGGTGCGCAGTTCGCGCGGCGGCCGAAGCCGGTGAGCTGGCTCAAAGCCGCTTGGCTTCATATTACGACATGTTGCGAGAACTACGGGAACGGAGGAGGAAAAACAAATGGTAAAAATAGCGCCTTCGCTCCTGGCGGCTGATTTTGCCGCTTTGGGGCGAGAGGCGGAGCGGGCCGAAAAGGCAGGGGCAGATCTTTTGCATCTGGATATAATGGACGGTCATTTTGTTCCCAACATTTCCTTTGGGCCTGAGGTAGTGCGGGCAATTCGCGCTCATACCAGCGTGCCGCTCGATGTGCACCTGATGATAACCGACCCGGACCCGTATCTCGCGGATTTTGCCGCTGCCGGAGCAGACATCATCTCTGTCCACGCGGAGGCCTGCCGTCACCTTCACCGCACTCTGGATAAGATCAGGGAGCTCGGTAAGACGCCGGCCGTCGCCCTCAATCCGGCTACACCCCTTGCCGTACTCGAGTACATATTAGACCTCACGGGTATGGTGCTTATCATGACGGTAAACCCGGGATTTGGGGGGCAGAAATTCATTTCGGCGGTGCTCCCTAAGATTGCCGCTCTGGCCAGGATGCTCGAGGAGCGGGGTCTTAGCATTCCGATCGAAGTGGATGGCGGCATTGGTCCGGATACGGCGTTTAAGGCAGTGCAGGCGGGAGCGACAGTGCTCGTGGCGGGTTCGGCAGTATTCGGACGGCCGGATATAAAGGCGGCCATAGCTGAGCTTCGCGCGGCGGCGCTCGGGGAGGTGGGCAGCGCATGAGGGCTGTTGTGGTGGCGGCGGGAGAAGGAGTGGACGAGCGTGTGCGGCATTACCTTAAAGGAGCAGATTTGGTCATAGCGGCCGATGCCGGGGCAGCTGCCCTTCTTAATCTGGGCTTGGTTCCGCAGGCGGCGGTTGGAGACTTTGACTCCTTGGGAGAAACCGAATTGGGGCGCTTGAGGCGCCTTGGGTGTCCGTTGATTGTGGCAAAGGCAGAAAAGGATGAAACGGACACCGAGCTTGCCGTACGTTATGCGCTAGCCCAAGGAGCCAGCTCGGTGCTTCTTTTAGGGGCTATCGGGTCGCGCCTGGATCATACCTGGGCCAACCTGGTACTTCTGGCTCGCCTGGCGCAGGAAGGATTTGAGGCCCGGGCGGCTGCGCCGCCCGTGACCGTGTACGCCGTAAGCAGCGAGCTAACCCTTTCCGGCCGGCCCGGCGATATTGTTTCGGTTTTCCCTGTACTTGGTGGCGCTATAGGGGTGACGGAGAAGGGCTTTAAATATCCCCTTACCGACCGTACCTTGGAGGCTTCGGCCATCCTTGGAGTGAGCAACGAGCTCCTCGGGAATGAGGGCAGGATCTCTGTAAAGCGCGGTGTGCTGCTCGTTTTCCACTACAGCTTCTAATACTGTCTCTAACGCCCGGCGTGCCGGGCATTTCTTTTAGCGGTGCAAGGAGCCAAATTAAAAAGGCGGGAATATAATGTAGCAAATCCAGGGGGGTGCTAGTACAGAAGGAGGTGGTTAGGAGGTGAGACGGCGGACGCGGTTCTGGTACAGAGCCATAGGCCTGATACTTGCGGTTGGAGGGGCCATTATCTTCGCTACTGCAATCCCAGGCTGGGTCTGGACCATGCTCCTGGGGCTCCTCCTGGCGGGTCTGGGAGGTTATCTTTTCATCAGCTCTATTTAAGGAGGGAGTAGAATGCGCATTCACGTGATCCGTGTACCCAAGTTTTTCGGCACTATCTTAATGGGTCTTCTTAACGTGTTTCGCCGCGGCGAGTGACA
>JASKLG010000046.1 GCA_030153805.1 Bacillota bacterium
CGTAAGATGGTGGAAGAAGCGCAGGCGCTCCTTCAGGTTACGCGGCGCTACGGCATTCCCCTTATCATCAACGACCGGCTGGATGTGGCGCTGGCCGTCGGTGCCGAGGGCGTACACCTGGGCCAGGAGGACATACCCTGCCGCCTGGCGCGGCAAATCCTAGGGCCGGAAAAGATCATCGGCGTCTCAGCATCCACCGTGGAAGAGGCAGTGCAGGCCGAACGCGACGGGGCGGACTACTTAGGCGTAGGCGCCGTCTTCCCCACCGGCACCAAGGCCGACGCCGGAGAAGCCATCGGGCTCGATGCGCTCGCGGCCATCAAGGCTAGAGTTAAGATTCCTGTGGTGGCCATCGGCGGGATCAACGCGGCCAATGCCGCGCAGGTGGCCGCCACCGGCGTGGACGGCCTGGCGGTAGTTTCCGCCATTGTCGCCGCAGCCGACCCGGAAGAAGCCGCGCGCAGGCTGCTCGCCGCCTTCCGTTCCGGCAGAAGTCAATGCTGAGTAAAGATTGGAGGCGGAAAATATGATCGGCAAGATAAATGACGACTTTTTCCAGCGTGTTATTCTCCCGGCTACGGGCGCCCGCGACAGCCGTGTGGTGGTCGGGCCTAAGATGGGCATAGATGCGGCCATCCTCAAAGTGGGAGACCAGTTCATGGCTGTAGCCGAAGACCCCATTTTCCCAGTGGCCGGCCTTCCCCTTACCGATTTCGGTTATTTTACCGTCCATATCGGCGCTAGCGACGTGGCCGTCACCGGAATCAAGCCTGAGTTCCTTACTTACTCCCTCCTCGTCCCTCCGGACATGCCGGAAGCCGACCTGGAGGCTACAGTAACCTCTATTCATGCCACCGCCCAAGAGCTGGGTATCGCCATCGTCGGCGGACACACGGGATATTACCCAGCAGTTACCGTACCGATCATCGGCGGTATCACCGTTTGGGGCTATGGTCCTTCGTATATTACTCCGGCCGGTGCACAGGTAGGAGATATCGTTCTTATGACCAAAGGCGCAGCCGTAGAGGCCAGCGGCCTTCTGGCCCTTGTCTATCAAGAGCGCTTGTGCAGGCAGGGCATTGCCCTCGATGTCCTGCAGGTTGCCCAAAAGAACGTCTATGACATGACCGTAGTCAAGGACGCCCTTATAGCCGCTTCCTGCGGCGGCGTGCACGCCATGCACGATGCTACAGAAGGCGGGGTGCTGCGCGGCCTGTGGGAAATCGCCCAGGCCTCGGGCGTAGGTATGTTTATCCGCGCCTCCGACATCTTCCTCGCGCCAGGTGCCGGCGAAGTGCTTTCGGCTTTTGATCTGGATCCCTTAAGCTCGATCAGCGAAGGCACGCTGCTTCTTACCTGCGAGGCAAAAGCAGCGCCGGCACTCCTCGATGCCTTTGTTCGAGCAGGCATTGCCGCCGCCGCCATCGGCGAAGTAACTCCACCAGAAAAAGGCTGCCTTTTAAGCACCCCAGAAGGTGAAAAACCTTTTACCGCCCCTCCTGAAGACAAGTTCTGGGAAGTCTTTTTTGGCGTAGGAGAGAAAAAATGAGAGCGCCTTTTCATTACCGCCTCCTGGTTCTAGACTTGGATGGCACTCTTCTGACCGATCAGGACGAGCTTACAGTCGAAACTGAAACTGCGGTAAAGGCAGCTCAAAGTTCCGGCCTTACCGTCACCTTGGCAACGGGTCGCCTTTTAGTGGATACGCTCCCTTACGCCCGGCGCCTGGGCATTACCGTTCCCCTGATCTTGCACCACGGTGCGCTCCTTATGGCCACGGATGGAACGACCCTGGAACACCACCAAATCGCTGGGACAACAGCCCAAGAACTCGTGAAGATCGCTCGAGAGCTCGATCTCTCTTGCCAGGCTTACACTGCGGGCCAGCTGGTGGTGGAAAAGGTTACGGACTGGACCCGCATCTATTTAAGATATTCCAAGGCAAAACCCGTAGTCGTCCCCGATCTCGCCACCTACGCTGCGGGCGGCATAAGCCAGTTTGACTTCCTCGGCCAGCCGGAACATCTTAGGCGGGCAGCAGAACAAGTATGCAAACGTCTGGGTACAGCCGTCCGCACCACTTCCTCACATCCCAACCTCCTCGAAGTGCTGGCCGCTGGGGTCTCTAAAGGGCGTGCGCTTGAGCACCTGGCTCAGCGCCTGGGCATTCCTATAGCCGCAACCGTTGCCGTAGGCGACGGCCTGAATGACCTCGAGATGCTCCAGGTCGCCGGCCTAGGCGTAGCCATGGCCAATGCGCCCGAAGCCGTCCGCGCCTCAGCTCGTTATATTACAGCCAGCAATAACGAAAACGGCGTCGCCAAGATCATCGCCAAGCTTCTCGCTGGCGAACTTTGAAAGCCCTGAGCCGCCCTGGTTGAGGATGCCCCTTGCCGAAAACGCCGATCCCGGCCGGCAGGATAGGGTTAGGCCCCTTCAAGATACATTGCCACCGCCCATTACAAAAAGCCCGGCCACGCGCCGGGCTTTTTACGTAACTGCCGAACTACAAGGCCCACTTCGATTCCTCAAATTTGCTTGAAGGTCAGGGTATCGGCCAGGGGCTGGTTTTCCCTTGGGCTATGGCCTTTTCGGCTTCGGCAATGTCCCTTTCATCCTCTTCGGTCAACGGTTCATCGTCTTCCGGCGCTGTGTCCAGGGCGTGAAGCGTAGGGTCGAGGAAGGCCTCCAGGTCGCGTTCCCTGATCCGCCAGAGCCTACCTGCCTTAACGCCTTTAAGCTTCCCCTGTCTCAGCCATATTCGCACGCTCCTCGGCGTTACTGCCAGTCTTTCCGCTACTTCTTCTGGGGTCAAAAGCCTTTCGGCCATTTCAGGGCCAGCCCCCTTTTTGCGTTGGTTTATGGTCTTATTGTATCATTTCATGCATTTTATTGTCAAACAGGGTATTGACTGGTTTTTTCCGGAACGGGTTACTACGAAACGGGTTACTACGAATTCTTCCGAACAGGGCAAAATGGCTGGTCTTGAGTAATGCACTCAGACCATTGTTTGCCCATGCTATTACGTACAGGGCACAGAAAAAGGCCTCCGGGTCACCGAAGGCCTTTTGGTCTTTAAGAAGGGGGTCTAGCTCTGGTTCGGCCGCTCGGCCAAAGCGTCAAAACCCCCGGCCGCCCGCCGTTACCGGGAAACCGCCGGTAGGTACGAATCTTGTAAAGGGCAGAGCTTTGGCGGGACGATTGGGGATGGCCGAAATGCACCGAGGCACTGGCCAAAAAGGGAATGCTACAGTAAGTGGCGAAGTAAGTCGAGAATTTGTTTTCCGGAGTGAGTGATGTGACGACGAGAACTAAAATGCTGCTCGGAGGGGTTATCTCCGTAGCGCTCAGCGCCGGCTCCCTCGCCTATATCTTCTTTCGCCTGCCGGGCGATACCTTCCCCCTAACCCAAGGGCTCGTCCGCCCGGCAAGAGTATTACTCGCTCTTTTCCTCCTCGTCTTGGCCTGGCTGAGCGACGCGCTACGCCTTAAATTTCTGGCCCGTGCTCTAAATAAAAGGTTGCCGCTTACCACCGGGCTAAGGGCTATCCTGGTCGGGAATTTCGTCACCTCGGTGACGCCCTTTCTTTTCGGCGGCGCTCCGGCCGTGGTGTACATCTTAACCCAGGCCGGCCTCTCCTGGACGGGGGCGAGCGCGGTGGTGGTTGCCGGCGGTTGGGTTGCCCAGGGAACGTTGGCCGTACTTTCGCTCTTGGCCGTATTTGCCCTGCGCCTTATGCGTCTCCCTTTGCCGCTGCCCGGTCTGTTTGTGGCCGGCATTAGCGTCTACGTTCTCGTCCTCACTATAGCCGGGTTCCTTGTTCTTAGGCCCGAGCTGGCGGAACTTGCTCTCTGGCTTGTGCCCGGACGCCTGCGCCCTCGGGTGCGGCACGGCCTAAGGCGCTTTCAAGAGCACATGGAACAGCTTTTCACTTCGAGCCCGCGCTGGCTGCTTCTCTCTTTCGGCTGTGCCGCACTGTACTTTCTCCTCTTTTTCGCCATTGCGCCGGCGCTTTTAGCCCCCGAGGGCCCCGCTTTGACCTGGCTGGCCCTGGCCGCCCTCCAGGATGCGGCTTATCTGGTGGCGGCGTTTGCCCCTACCCCTGGAGGAAGCGGAGCCAGCGAGTTTGGCATCCTTTATATTTTTCGCCGGGTGTTGCCGTTCCCGTTGGTAAAGGAATACATCCTCTGGTGGCGTCTCCTCACCTTCTACCTCAACCTCTTTGCCGGCGGTATCGCCCTCAGTCTCAGCACTTGGCGGCTTTTCGCCAGCCGGCAAAAGAGCAGCGGCAATGCTTGAGCCACTTAACTCATCGCCTAGTTTAGCTGTTTTTCGAAAGTGCCCCAAACCACCGGCTTCCCTTCGTCGACCATAAGCCGTCCCCGCGCCCAAACTTGGTAAAGAGTGATGTCCGGGGTAAGTACCGCGAAATCCGCGTCCGATCCTACTTGTATGCTTCCCTTGCGCGGCCACAGTTTAAGAGCCTTGGCTACATTGCTAGTAATCACCTGCACAACCTCTGCCAGCGGTAGACCCTCTACGCGTACCAGATCACGCAGCTCGGTCAGCAGGGAGTCCTGCGTGGCTACCATAAGTCCGATTATGTTGCCCTTCTCGTCAAAACAGGGCATGCTCCCGTTACCGTCCGAGCTCATGGTAATACGGCTAAGCTCCACGCCTTCGGCAAGGAGCTGCCGTACGGCCTGGCTCGGCTTTATAGAATGCGCAGCTCCGCTGGCCGGGCTTACGCCGGAGGTAACATCCACATATCCCCCGCGCTTACCCCACTCGCAGGCGTGCTGCAGCAGCCAGGGATTGCGGTTCACATGCGTCGGGATGAACTGAGTTATGGGAATCTCGCTCTCCTCGACGATCTCAAAGAGCATCTTCAGGCCGCTCTTGCCGTCTCCGACGTGAAGGTTCATTACTCCCGCCTTGCCGCTCAGCATCCCCCCGACACGGGCTTCCGCTGCCAGCTTCTGGATTTCCGCCCGGAGTGGCTGAGCCGACCGGTGGTCCGATATGGCGATTTCGCCCGTACCGATCACCTTGTCAATGATGATGAGGTCGGTGCGCACACTACCGGTAAGGGTTCGCGTAGGGACTTCGTAAGCGCCGGTGTAGATATAGGCGCTGATTCCCTCGCACTCCAAGCCGCGCGCCTTGGCCAACAGGCTGGCCATGTGCCGGGTAGTACCGTCGGTGCCCAGGCAACCAATGACCGTAGTGACGCCCGCCCGGGTCACAGCGGAAAGGTTGACTTCAGGCGTCCGAGTAGCGTAACCCCCTTCTCCTCCGCCTCCGATTAGGTGGACGTGCCCATCGATGAAGCCGGGGACCAAGAAGTAGCCCTCAAGCCGGACCTCCTGACACGCCCAGCTTTTCGGCACTTCTAACTCTGGACCGATGGCGGCAATTTTTTCTCCGGCGATGAGCACGTCCCGGCGTCCCAGATCCGCCGGCGCCAACACATGCGCCCTCCTGAGAACTGTAAAGAATGGTCTTTCTTCCGGCATGGTTTACTCTGCCCCCAGATGCCATTTTGCTGCTTAGTGTCGCACCGCCCGTGCTCAACTCACACGGCGGGCCAGCGCCAAAGTCAAGATCTTAGTACCTATAAGCAGCACCTCCGGTGCGCCGGTTCCGCCTGTGCCGCGGAAGGTGAAACTCGTTTGCGCACCTTCCGGTGCGATTTTGCTCAAAGAGCCGTTAAGGACGGTAAAGTCGAGGATAGCCACCCCTTGCTAGAAGCAAACACCCCGGAGAAGAATATGATGGCGAAGCGGATAAATAAATACTCCCTTATCTGAGTACCTTTTTCAGAAGCGAGGGCACTTCCTGCGGCAGCTCGGCAACCTTCACCCCCGCCGCCCGTAGGGCCGCCACCTTGGCCGCGTACGTGCCGCGCCCGCGCTCGATAATGGCCCCGGCATGGCCCATGCGCTTGCCGGGCGGCGCACTGGCACCGGCAATGTAGGCTACCACCGGCTTACTGACCTTTTCCTTAATGAATGCCGCCGCCTCTTCCTCAGCCGTACCCCCAATCTCCCCTATAAGGACTATTGCTTCCGTTTCCGGGTCCTGCTCGAATTCCCTGAGGATGTCCATAAAGTTTAACCCTACAACGCGGTCACCGCCCATCCCGACCACGGTGCTCGTCCCCAGGCCGGCGGCCCGCATGGCTCCGACGATTTCATAACCCAGCGTGCCGCTCCGGGAAACTACTCCCACAGGACCGGGCTGAAAGAACTGGTTGGGCATGATTCCAATCTTACTCCGACCGGACGAGATAACGCCAAATGTATTCGGACCAAGCACCATGGCCCCCCGGGCACGCGCAAAACTCATAATTTCCAGCGAATCGTGCAGAGGTATATGCTCGCTGATGATGACAAGCAGCTTAATCCCAGCCTCCAGTGCTTCTAGGGCCGCCTCCTTTCCGAGTTGTGCGGGGACAAAGAGGATACTGGCCACTGGGCGGTGGCGCTGAGCAGCCTCCCGGACGGTGTCGTAAACCGGAACGCCGGCAACTTCCTGGCCGCCTTTACCCGGCGAAGTCCCAGCCACCACTCGCGTCCCGTATTTCAGCATTTGCTCCGTGTGAAACCGGCCTTGGTAACCGGTTATGCCTTGGACCAGCACCGTCGTGTCGTTGTCGATAATTATTGCCATAATAGTCACCTCAGACTAAGGTATGTTTGCTCAGGCAGCGCTTTCGGCTATTTCCACTACTTTCTGGGCGGCTTCCTCCATTCGCGTATATGCCTCAAGCCCGTTGGCCCGCAGGATGCGTACCCCTTCTTCTTCGTTGGTACCCACCATGCGAATTACCACCGGTACCGGCAGGCCGTGGCGCTTCTTCACCTCCACTAGCGCCGTCGCGACATCGTCGCAACGGGTAATGCCGCCGAAAATGTTGATGAAGAGAGCCTTGGGCCGGCTGGCGAAGATAATCTCCAATGCGGCGGCCACCTTCTCTACGCTGGCGCCACCGCCGATATCGAGGAAGTTTCGGGCCCGGCCGCCATAGTACTGGAGGGTATCGAGGGTGGCCATAGTGATTCCAGCCCCGTTGGCCAGAACCCCGATGTTGCCGTCCAGCTCCACGTAGGCCAGGTCATACTGGCGGGCTTTGGCCTCCGCTTCGCTGACCTCCTCCACGCGGACCAGTTCAGGATGCCGGAAGAGGGCGTCGTCATCGATGATGACCTTGGCGTCTGCGGCTACCAGTTGCCCTGCAGCCGTAATGACAAGCGGGTTAATTTCCACGAGCTCCGCATCCTTCTCACGGAAAAGGCGATACAAATTCTGAAGGAGCGCGGCAAATTCCGGCCTCAAATCCGAAGGAAGGGCGAGAAAACTTGCCACCTCCCGGGCAACATAGGACGGAAGACCGATGGCCACTTCTAACGGGCGGGTAAGAATGGCCTCAGCAGGAACTTCCTCGATGTCCATCCCGCCCTGGGCTGAAGCCAGAATCACCGGGGCCTGTAGTGACCTGTTCACCGTTATCGCCAGGTAAAGTTCGCGCGCGATGTCCAGGCGCTCTTCGATGAGCACTCTGTTTACGGAATAGCCGTTGATCGGCGCTGTAAAGAGCCGCTCGGCCGCCACCTTAATCTCTTGCGGCGTGGCGGCAAAGAGGATACCTCCTCCTTTCCCGCGTTTGCCGGATAAGATTTGCGCTTTGAGGACCACCGGGGGTTTCATGCCGGCGAGTTCCGCAGCCGCAGGCGAGGTTGCTACCACGCCCTGCGGCACGGGAATGCCGTACGTCCGGAACAGGTCTTTTCCCATATACTCGTAAAGGCGCATGACGGTTAAACCTCCAGTTATTAGTAGACGTCTGTGCCGTTGTGGCGCTCGCGCCATCAGCCAGGTAGGATCACCGGGTGGGGGGCAGGGTAGTGGACAGCCTGTAGGCGACTT
This sequence comes from Bacillota bacterium, assembly GCA_030153805.1. Lineage (GTDB taxonomy): Bacteria > Bacillota > DTU030 > DUMP01 > DUMP01 > DUMP01. The sequence goes on from JASKLG010000046.1 coordinate 7,931, forward strand.
CGCCCAAAAACTTCACGCCCAGCGGCAGTACGTCTTCGTTGATATCGAAACGGGCATTGTGGTGGCCGGCGGCAATCTCCGTACCCAGGATAACGTAGGTTGCCTGACCCCCGAGCTCTTGAACGCGCGCCATGAAGTAGCTGTAATCTTCGCTCCCGCCGGCCGGACCGAACTCATCGACCTCCGTTACCCCCGGAACGGTCTTCGCTATTTCGGCCAGCTTCTGGGCGAGAGAAGCGCTGACCTCGCCGCCGAGCGCCGCGCCTGCCTCTTTGATCTCCACTTCCACATCATGCATTAGGGCCGCTCCCTGCAGAATCTTGTAGGCGCGTTCGCGCACAAAATCGTTAAGTTCGGTCGTGGCGCCTCGGGTCTCAATCTTCATCTCCGCGCGGGCAGGGATGACGTTGCGACCGCTGCCGGCCACGAGAGTACCCACGTTGATGCGCGTAGCCCCGCGGCTGTGGCGGGAAATTGCGTGCAGGTTCAAGGCCGCCGTAGCCGCGGCCAGGAGGGCGTTGTGCCCGGCTTCAGGTTCACCGCCGGCGTGGGCCGGCACGCCGGTAAAGGTTACATCCAGTTTCGTGGTGGCGAGGAATCCCTGGCCGCCGCACACCACCTGCCCTACCCGCCGGCTGGAGATGCCGACGTGGATACCCAGCATGTAGTCCACGTCGTCGACCACACCGGCCTCTACCATGGCCCGGGCACCGCGTACTCCTTCTTCGGCCGGCTGAAACACAAGCTTAATCCGGCCTTTAAGCTCATCTTTAATGCCCATGACCACCTCGGCCAGTCCCAGCCCAATAGCGGTATGTGCATCATGGCCACAGGCATGCATGGCGCCTGGGTTCTTCGACGCGAACCCTTGCGCGAACGGCCGGTGATCCGGTTCACGCGCCTCCTCCACATCGTTGGCATCCATGTCGAAGCGGAACCCCAGGGTCGGCCCTGGCCGGCCGGTATCCAGGATGGCCACGACGCCGGTCTTACCGCCCTCCATGCGGGCTACAATCTCCGGGTCGGCCCCCTGCTCCAGCGCCTGTTTTTGCCGCCGGGCCAGCTCTTCCGCCGTCGGCACGCCCATCATCGCCTCTTCTTTGATCACTTCGCTACCGTAGTGCACCTCGTAGCCTAGTTCCTGCAGCCTCTTCACCACCAGGCTGGCCGTGCGAAACTCCGTCCAACCCGGCTCTGGGTAGCGGTGCAGGTCGCGCCGCAGGGCGACCAACGTTTCTTTAAGCCCATCGGCCAGTTCGGCGATTTTAGGATGCATACTTAAACCTCCTCCTTGGGTTTGCCTCTGACCTCCCGGCCATCCGGGCCGGGCCGGCACTGCGAGGAGCCCCGCTTCGCTCCGGAAGCGCCCGGCTCCTCGCATAGTATTCGTTTGGGTCGGGGTTATTTGGTCGAAACGATTATGCTTAGAGAAGGAGGAGCATGGCCACGATGGCCGCAATGATCATGCCCGGCGCCGTCCGCTTGGCCAGCTCCATGGGGTTCACTCCGGCCAAACTGGCGCACACGATCGCCGCACCAGAAACCGGGGACATGGTACGGCCCAAGGCGCCGGCCAGGTTGGCCATCGACCCTAAGCGGGGTATGGTGAGCCCGAATTCCGCCGCGTGCGGGGTGACAGCGCCGTTAAAAGCCATCGTTGCAGCATCGCCGGAGCCGCCCAGTACGGCAATAAAGAAGGGACCAAAGGTAGCGCCCAAGTTCACGGCGCTGGTTGAGCGTTTCATGGCCTCGATCAGCGCTCCCGTAAGCCCAATGGCCTGCATGCCAGCAGTGAACACGGAAGCCGCCACGATGATGCCGATGACGTTGGCATACGAATAACCCATGCCGTCAAAGAAAGACTTTGAGATCTCCTGCGGGTTAACACGGGTCACGGCCCAGGCTACCATGGCACCGATGAGCATGGCCGCCGGAATGGAGAAATCCTTCGGCAGCACACCAATCTGCGGCGTAGCCAGGATAAGAAGGACGAGGGGCAGGACCGGTACCAAGGCCTTGATCAGGCTAACAGGTTCCCTCTCAGCCTCGGCGGCCGCAACGCCAGACGCCGGGCTATCTACCAGCTTAGGCTCGTAACCGCGGTGTTCTTTTAAGACAAAAGCCACCACAGCCAGGCTGGCCGCGCTGATCAAACCGGCGATTACGGAAGTTGTGGCATGCACGCCGATAACGCTCATAACGTCCTGCTTCGCCATTTCTGCTACATAAACGTTGTGGGCGTTACCCGGGCTGAGCACACTGCCAAAAGTGCCGGCAAATACAGCTGCCGCGGCCATTTCCGGCTTGACGCCCGCCCTGATGAGAGTAGGAATAAGGATTGCTCCTACGGCCGCCGAAACGCCGGCCGCGCTGGTGAGGGCGATGTTGATGATGAAAGTAACTATCACTGCGCCCGGAATAAGGATTGGGCGCATTTTGCTGAGAGGTTCGGTGAGGAGGCGCACCAGGTGTTGATCGCACTTGGTAGCCTTGGCCACGTAGGCAAAACCCATAACGCTGCAAATAATGGGGACCAGGCCGGTGTGAGCCATGGTCTTGGCAAAGGCATCGAAAGCTGCTAAGGGGTTGAGAGAAATCAGCGCCATAAGGAGTCCGGAAAGAAAGAGTACAAGTCGTGTTTCGTACCGCTTGATAATGGCCACAAAGGTAAGAATGACGATGAGTCCACCGATAAAGACCACGTATTCTCCTCCTCCAATGTTTGTGTTTTCAAGTGTTTTGCTGAGAGAGCGCTACGTTTAGGCCTTCGTTCGCCCATCCCTCCCTGCCAGCTGCCTTGTTTTATAGAAACCGCTGGTGCTCAGGTCGATCACCAGGGGTTTCAACCCGTAGGCCTCAACATTCCTGCGCCCGGCGGCCGTGGTGATAAACGTTGCTCCCTGCCCTACTACTGCTCCACGGTACATAATGAGCTTCCCCGCAGCAATGGCCAGGTAGGCCTTATTCCGTTCCCAATCTAAGACAGTGACATCCGCATCTGCCCCAGGTCCCAAATGGCCTTTTCCGTGAAGCCCGAAAATGGCCGCCGCATTGGTAGACGTCTTTCTTACAAAGTCCGCCAGCGTAAACGCTCCCCACTTCACCAAGGCTAAACCGAGTTCTACTGTGGCATTGCGCGGGATACCTCCGCCGTCGGTGCTGAGGGCATCCACCACAAACGTACCGTCGTGCCGCCGGGCCGTAGCCAAAAGGTAACGGCTCTCTCCGGGGTTTACAGGGAAACTTACCGTGCCGTTTGTCCCCCGCGCCCGCCAGTATTCCACCGCTTCCTCGCCCGAAGCCAATTTATTGAGCCCGCCGGCTTCCACGTTGATTTGTGCCCAGCCGGCGCGGATAGCCTGGGCCAACCCCTCCTCCGTTGGAGGAAAACCGCCCACCTCCAGGCAGGTACGGGTGACCTCGCTTTCGGGCACGCCCCCGCTTACCTTGGAGCTGGTGCCGTTAAAAGGAGAGAGATATGACTCGGAGACGATGTGGCGATGCTCCGCAAGGATACGGATGGCTTCCTGCGCTTCCTCTACCACAGGCTTAACCCGCCCGCGGCAGTAACTGTTAATGTGCGCCAGGTGCAGCCGGTTTTTCCCGGCCAGTTCCACCGCTTCCTTAAATCCGTTGAAGTTCGAACCGTTGGCCAAAGTCCCCGCGTGGAAGGCAACATAGGCCCGGTGTTCATTGGCCACCTCTATGGCCCTGGCCGTAGCCTCGGGCGTCAACGGATAGTGACCGCCAAGGATTTTGTAGCCGATTGCGCCTTGGGCCAGGGAGTCCAACAGGAGCTTTTCCAATTCTTCCCGGCTAGGGTCGTTCGTGGCCACCGTATGCCCTGGGCGCACATAGTTGAGGCACGCAATGTTTAATCCGGCGCCGTAATCCCGGGCCAGCTCCAGCACGCTGTCAATGGGACCGGAAAAATCTACGGCCGTAGTTACCCCGGCGAGGGCCATCATCCGGTGGCCAAACCGTCCGCCCACCCAACTCGAAACATGGACATGGGGGTCGATGATGCCCGGTATAACAATGTAACCGGCTAGGTCGAAACACTCAGCGGCTTCCGTCGCCGGGAGATCTGCCCCAACCTCTACAATCTTTCCCCCTTTTATGCCGATATCCAGCACCGAATCCACGCCATTGGCCGGATCTACTACCCTTCCTTTCTGTAACACAATATCATACTTCATTTCGACACCATCCTTTGCTTATTCTGACGCTTTTTGTTATTGCATCCATTATAAGTGCTGCTAACAGAGACGATAAGTTTACTATTCGCCGCGAGGCGCCTTTTTCCTTCAGGAACCGACAAAAAAGGCCGGGCGTTCCTCCGAACGCCCGGTCCAGCACCTCGGTCCGGCCGCACTTCCGGCCTTACTTTTCCCAGTGTTGCTTCATGAGGTCGATCAGGCTGAGCCATTCCTCGTAGCGGCGGCGGTAAGCAGAAGAAGCGGCGAGGTTGGGTTGGAAAGTAGCGCGGATCTTCACCGCTTCCTTAAACGCCGTGGCATAGTCCGGAAAAATTCCGGCGCCGACGCCGGCCGCCAGAGCTGCGCCCAGAGCGCCGATCTCGCTGGCGGCCACCACCTCCACCGGCACCTCAAGCACGTCGGCAAACATCTGGCTCCAAACATCGCTCTTCGCGCCGCCGCCCGACAGGCGTACTTTATTAATCTGACAGCCGGCGGCACGTAAGCGATCTATGTGCCATTTATGGATAAAGGTTATGCCTTCGTAGACGGCGCGCGCCAGGTCGGCAAAGGTATGCCCCTGGGCGAGGTTAAAGAAACCGGCGCGGCCGCGCGGGTGCACGTTGGGACTTCCCAGGAACGGGTGGTAGATTACGTCGGTTCCGCCGGGGGGCAATGAAGCCACGGCCTCGTTGATGACGTCGAATTTGGAAATGCTCCTTTTTTGCGCCTCCAGTACGGCATTGCCGCCTAACTGGTTGACAAACCACTCAAGGTTAATGGCCGACGTGGCACTGCCGTCCAGCACCAGAACTTTACCGGGAAGAGCGAAGTGCATGTTCATGATGACATTCTTGGCCGGAGTATCTTGCACCACTTCGTTAATAGACCAGGTGCCGGCCACCACAGCAGCTACACCGAGATCAATCGCTCCGGAACCTACGGCGCAGGCAGCTACGTCCATCATACCGGCCGAACAGGGAGTACCGGGAGCCAGTCCCGTGCGCTCGGCGGCTGAAGGAAGCACGTGCCCGACGATGTCGTGGCTGGCCGCCGCCAAGCGCGGGAGCTTGTCGTACATCTCCGGTACGCCGTAAAGCTCCATAAGGTGCCGGGAATACGTCCCGGCCCGAAAATCAAGCAGCCCGTTACCGCTCATGTCGTTGAGCTCCGAGACCAGCTCGCCGGTGAGTTTAAACCGGATTAGATCTTTGCACATCAGGATGCCGGCGATACGGCCGTAAACCTCGGGCTCGTTTTCCTTGATCCAGCGAAGCAGCGGCCCAGGTTGGCCGGGGTAGGGCTCGCCCAAGTTAATGGCGCTGATCTCGCTGTAGCGCCCGCTTTTCTTGTACTCCTCGATGATATCCACCGCCCGTGCATCCTGCGAGCCGATGCCGGGCCGCACTAAGTCCCCTTTTTCGTCTACCACATAGAGCCCGTTACCGTGGCCGGTAAAGCCTATAGCCGCAATATCCTCCGGATTTACGCCCGGCTTGGTAATTACTTCTTTTATGCAGTCGGCGGTGTTCTGCCAGAGCCGCTCGGCATCGCCCTCCACCCAAGTCGGTTCGGGGTTCACCACCTCATAGCGGCGCGAAGCCACGGCCACCTCGCGGCCCGCAAGATCAAAGAGGGCCGCTTTGGAGTTGGTAAGCCCGTCGTCGATGCCCAGAAGATACTTCGCCATCCCTCTCCCCTCCTTAAATTGGTCGAGTGTTGATAATTGGGACCCAAAGCTACTACCGAAAGCTCAAAACTTAACGAGCTGTACTTTTCCTCGATTGACCCACGGCCCGGGCTCTTCACCGCGGAAGAGCTTGGTCAGTTCTCGAGCCAGGCGGTGTGGCGCTTTAGCCAGCGCGTCCCGGGTGGTGCCGGCC
>JASKLG010000008.1 GCA_030153805.1 Bacillota bacterium
GGTAATGGAAAGGGCGGCCATCGTCGGCGGCTTCGACGGTGCCAGCTGCATCCTGGGGGCGAAGCTGGCCGGACGGGAACCGTCCGGTACCGTTCCCCATGCCGTGATCTTGATTATGGGGGACACCGTAGAAGTAGCTAAAGTTTACGATAAGGTTATGCCACCCGATGCTCCGCGGGTTGTTCTCGTGGACACCTTCCACGATGAGGCAGAGGAAGCGCTCCGGGTAGCGGAAGCCCTTGGCGACCACCTGCACGGGGTACGGCTCGACACGCCCGGTGAGAGGGGTGGGGTTACGCCGGAACTGGTACGGGAGGTAAGGGCCCGGCTGGATCAAAAGGGATTTCAGCACGTTAAAATTTTCGTCTCGGGCGGTATTACGCCGGAACGCATTGTAGAGCTCAAGGCGGCGGGAGCGGCCGCTTTCGGCGTGGGAAGCTACATCACGGCGGCACCACCCATTGACATGACCATGGACCTTAAGGTGGTAAGCGGGGTACCGGTAGCCAAACGTGGCCGCATACCGGGCATAACTCCTAATCCTCGCCTGAAACGGCAGATTTAGCGCCAACATGGTCTTGACATTACGCGTTTCTGTGCTATAATCTAAACTGTACTCGGCAGCGCGAGCTGCCGGCAGGCCGAAGTGGTGGAACTGGTAGACACGCGGTGTTCAGGGCGCCGTGGGCTCCGTGCTCGTGAGGGTTCGAATCCCTCCTTCGGCACCAGTATGTCGGAGTGGCGGAACTGGCAGACGCGCACGTTTGAGGGGCGTGTGGGCAACCGTGGGGGTTCAAGTCCCCCCTCCGACACCAATCGTGGGCGAATAGCTCAGCTGGGAGAGTGCCTGGATCACACCCAGGAGGTCACAGGTTCGAGCCCTGTTTCGCCCACCATAGGCGGAGGCGTGGTGTAGTGGTTAACATGCCTGCCTGTCACGCAGGAGATCGTGGGTTCGACTCCCATCGCTTCCGCCAATTCCTCAGAAAGCTAATAAGCCGCGGTAGCTCAGTTGGTAGAGCAGAGGACTGAAAATCCTCGTGTCGGCAGTTCGATTCTGCCCTGCGGCACCAGAAGCGGAAGTGGCTCAGTGGTAGAGCATCGCCTTGCCAAGGCGAGGGTCGCGGGTTCGAATCCCGTCTTCCGCTCCATTTTTTTTCGAACTCTGCCTCCCGGGTGTAGGGAGGATTTTTCGTTTAGGGCAAACGTTCTAAAGTCCGTTGCCTGAGGAGGGAGTTTACCTGGAGGTGTAGAGTATTGAGGCTCACTCGTTTTACACGGCGTACGGGCTGGACCAGGTTGGCTTTAGTGCTTGTAGGGCTCTTCTTGTTCATTACTAATACGTATAGTCCGGGCCCGGCGGAGGTAAGTACAGGTACCGGGGGGCCAGCATCGTTTCCCCTTCTTAAAGTGCACTACTTGGACGTGGGTCAGGCGGACAGCATTTTGGTGGAGTTTCCCGGAAAAAAAGCTCTGCTTATTGATGGCGGTAACGCGGACGATGGTGCGCGCATTGTAAAGTATCTGCAAGAAAATGGCATAAGAACCCTGGCTGCAGTGGTGGCCACGCACCCGCACGAAGACCACATCGGCGGGCTAGTACAGGTTCTCTCTAACCTAGAAGTTTCTAAGTTTTATCTTCCGCGGCGGGCAACAACCACGCGTACATATAGCAACCTGCTTGCTGCCCTACAAGAAAAAGGGATTCCGGTGTACGAGGCCAAAGCCGGAACGCGAATTGAAGTTGGGCCTGAAGTACGGGCTACCTTTCTCGGCCCGGTACGCCTGGATTACGGAGACCTTAACGATGCCAGCGCCGTCTTAAAACTAGAGTACGGACAAACAAGTTTTCTTTTCATGGGTGACGCCGGTGAAGCGGCAGAAAAGGATTTGGTCGAGCATGGCGGCCTTAGGGCAGATGTGTTAAAAGTCGGCCACCACGGGTCGGCATCGGCTAGCAGCTCGGCTTTTCTAAACGTGGTAAAGCCGCGTTTGGCCGTTATTTCTGTAGGGAAAGATAACGATTATGGCCACCCGAGCCCGGAGACTCTAAGGCGCCTACGAATGGTGGGTGCTACGATTTTGCGGACTGACGAAGCAGGGAATATTGTAATCGTAAGCGACGGGGAGAAGGTATGGCAGGTAAAGGAGGAATGAAAGGCGTATGCTGATTGTCGATCGCTTGGAGGGTGAATGGGCGGTTATCGAGTGGGAAGAAGGGACCTTTAATTTTCCCCGTAAACTCCTTCCTGCGGGCGTGCGTGAAGGCGATGTGCTCACTATGACCCTGGAGCGGGACGAGGAGTTGACGGTTCAGCGCCAGAAGGCGGCACAAAGCGAATTGGACGACCTACTGGGAGGTAAAGAGGAAGAGGCCGGTTGGATTTTGTCGTGAGTGAACTAGCACCCCCCGGTTAGATTTTGGCTGAGTGACTGCGACCCCTTGTCAAAGGGGTTTTTTCTGTGCTATAATGTCTTCCATGCATAGAGCGTTGTTTTTCTAAGACGGACGAAAGGGTGGTTGCATGGCTAAAAAAGAAGAAGGTACTTTCTATTTGGTGCGAGAAGAAGCCTTGCCCGAGGTCTTACACAAGACGATCAAGGCTAAGGATCTCTTAAAACGAGGTGTGTGCAGTACCATCAACGAAGCCGTCCAGCGGGTGGGGCTCAGCCGCGCTGCCTATTACAAATATCGCAACTACATTTTCCCCTTTTACGATCTCAGCCGCGGGAAAATCGTAACTATCTATCTTCTTCTTGAACACCGGCCCGGAGTGTTGTCGCAAATTCTCACCCGTATTGCCCAGAGCCGGGGTAACATTCTGACTATTAACCAAGGAATACCACTGCAGGGGGTAGCCGACGTTTCGATCTCCATTGAAACCCAGGGGATGTCGGAAGACATAGAAAGCCTGGTTAACGCTTTAAATAAACTGGAAGGTGTGCGCAAGACCGAAATCGTCGGCCAAAGCTAGTAAAGCGAGGGAAGAATTATGAAGGAAAAAGTAAATATTGGCCTCCTAGGGCTGGGTACGGTGGGTTCCGGAGTCGCTGAAGTTTTGGATGTGAACGGAGCACACATCGCCGAACGTGCCGGCATTCCTCTTGTCGTCAAGAAGGCGCTGGTGCGCGATTTGAACCGGCCGCGGACGGTAAGCATTTGCCCTCCGCTTACCACAGACCCTAGCGACATCCTTGCCGATCCGGAGATTGATGTTGTGGTAGAGGTCTTGGGGGGAGAGGAACCGGCTCTCACCTACATACTGGCGGCGATGCGGAACGGAAAACACGTCGTAACTGCCAACAAAGAACTTTTGGCCAAACACGGCAAAGAACTTTTTGCCGCTGCGAAGGAAAACCAGGTAGATCTATACTTCGAGGCCAGCGTGGGCGGAGGGATACCCATCATACGGCCCTTGAAAGATTGTTTGGCCGGCAATAGAATCGATAAGGTTTACGGAATTGTAAATGGAACTACAAACTACATCCTTACCCAGATGGCTTCCGGCAAATCGTATGACGACGCGTTGAAACAGGCGCAAAAAGAAGGTTATGCTGAAGCCGACCCGTACGCCGACGTCTCAGGTGTGGATGCGGCCCGCAAAATCGCCATACTGGCCTCCATAGCTTTTGGCGCACGGGTAACAGAAAAGGACGTCTCACGGATAGGAATAGAGTGCCTTTCGCCTCTCGACTTGGAATATGCCCGCGAACTGGGATATAAGGTCAAGCTCCTGGCCTGCGCGCAGGAAATAGACGGGGCTTTGGCGGTCCGGGTCCACCCGGCCCTCCTGCCTACCCACCATCCTTTGGCGAGCGTGGACGGAGTACTGAATGCCATTGTTGTTCGAGGTGATGCAGTAGGCGAGGTAATGTTCCACGGTTTCGGCGCAGGCCGTCTTCCCACCGCCAGTGCTGTGGTAGGGGATTTGATCGAGGTAGCCCGTAATATCAAAGAAGGTGTGCGCGGACGAAGCAAATGTACCTGCTTTCACCAAAAACCATTTTATCCTGCAAGCGAGATGGTAACGCGGTACTTCCTCAGGCTCGAACTTGCCGATCAGCCGGGGGTCCTGGCCAAGGTGGCGGCCGCTTTCGGACGGGAAAAAGTAAGCCTGGCGGCCGTCATCCAAAAACGCCTCACTGAACGGGGCGCGGAAGTGGTATTGGTGACGCATCCGGCCGAAGAGAGGCGATTCCTTAGCGCTGTGACCACCTTAACAACTTATCCGGAAACATTGGCAGTGCATCAGCCGATTGCCGTAGAAGGAGATGCGTAACATGTGGCAGGGAATTATCGATCGCTTTGCCGATTTCTTACCTGTAAGTCCTGCAACCCCGCGTATCACCCTGAATGAAGGTAATACCCCTCTCATCTTTCTCCCCCGGATTTCACAACGGGTGGGAGCGAGCGTTTATGCGAAATACGAGGGCCTTAACCCCACGGGATCCTTTAAGGACCGCGGCATGACCATGGCGGTGAGCAAAGCTGTAGAGGCCGGAGCTTCTGCGATTATGTGTGCTTCTACCGGCAATACTTCGGCTTCCGCTGCGGCCTATGCCGCCCGGGCCGGCATAAAATGTTGGGTAATCCTGCCGGAAAAGGCCATCGCTTTAGGAAAACTGGCGCAGGCGCTCTTTTATGGGGCGGAGGTTATAGCCATCCAGGGAAACTTCGACGACGCGCTGGCACTAGTACGTGAAATTACCAGCCGTTATCCGATTGCCCTGGTAAACTCCCTTAACCCAATGCGCCTTGAAGGACAGAAAACTGCGGCCTTTGAAATCTGTGAACAGTTAGGCACTGCGCCGGATGTGCTCGCATTGCCGGTGGGCAATGCTGGGAACATTACCGCATATTGGTTGGGGTTTAAGGCTTATCGAGAGGCCGGAAAGATAAAGAGCCTGCCGCGTCTCTTAGGCTTTGAGGCGGCGGGTGCTGCTCCTATTGTTGCCGGGCATCCCATCTCTAATCCTCAAACAATAGCTACGGCTATCAGAATTGGCAATCCGGCTAGTTGGGACAAGGCGGTGCGCGCGGCAGCTGAATCGGGCGGGTCCATTGAAGCAGTGACTGACGAGGAGATACTTGCTGCCTACCGGTTACTTGCTCGTGAGGAGGGGATCTTCGTCGAACCGGCCTCAGCAGCTGGGGTAGCAGGTGTGCTGAAAAAGGCCGGAGATGGAACCTTTAAGGGAAACGAGAAGATCGTTTGCGTCCTTACCGGTCACGGCCTCAAAGACCCCGAGCTGGCTGTAAAAGAAAGTCCGGCTCCCCGCGTGGTCCCGGCCACGTTGGAAGCTGTAAGGGCACTGATCGAGAGGTGAAGAACATGTTTTGTGTACGCGTACCCGCCACCACCGCCAATTTAGGGCCCGGTTTCGATGCCTTGGGTCTTGCCCTGGAGCTTTATAATTATATCGAGGTAGAAGTAGGCACGGGCCAAGGCAGGGTAGATATTATTATCGAAGGCGAAGGCGAAGGAGAGCTTTCACTTGGAGAAGACAACCTGGTGTACCAGGCGATTAGTCGTGCTTTTCGCGAACGCGCCCTGGTACCTCCTAAGCTTTATCTGCACCTGGTAAATAACATTCCTTTGGCCCGCGGCTTGGGGAGCAGCGCTGCGGCTATAGTCGGCGGCCTGCGTGCTGCACAGGAGCTTCTACCGGTGCCCCTTTCTGAAGACGAGCTTCTCACTTTGGCCTGCGAGCTGGAAGGGCATCCGGATAATGTTAGTGCGGCACTCTTAGGCGGTTTGATTATTTCTTGCCCGGGTCGGGAGGGGAAACCCCATTACCTGAAGGCGCGGCTTCCAGAGTCCCTAAAGCTGGTAATAGCCGTTCCTGAATTGCGCCTTTCTACTCATGATGCCCGCCGTGTGCTGCCGGAAATGCTGCCACGCCGGGATGCTGTGTTCAATGTAAGCCGCACGGCGCTTCTTACGGCCAGCCTTCTTACCAACGAGTTGAGTGTTTTGGCGTTGGCTTTGGAAGATCGCCTCCACCAACCTTACCGTTCTACCCTTATACCCGGCATGGATGCCGTCTTTGCCGCTGCGCACCAAGCGGGGGCTTTGGGTGTAGCTTTGAGTGGTTCCGGGCCGTCCATAGTGGCCTTCGCCCAGCATAACCTTGACACCATCGGTAAAGCTATGGTCGAGGCCTTTGCCTCACACGGCGTTAAAGCTAGATACCTGCTTACAGCGCCTGCCTCGCACGGGGCGGAGGTCCTACCTCAGCTCCGGTTATGCACGGCATAAGCATCCTATAGAAAAGGGCCTTGTGTTTTCGGAGAAAACGGTGTATAATAAAAGCCGTAAAGCAAGGTCGGGGTATAGCTCAGCTTGGTAGAGCGCTTGCTTGGGGTGCAAGAGGTCAGCGGTTCAAATCCGCTTACTCCGACCATTGTCATTATGAAGATGGGCAGCCGAAAGGCTGCTGTTTTTCTTTTTTCCCAGTAGCTTATGACGCATAGTCTAGAAACAACCTGTACACGTTAGACGAGTAGAAGCTTCCTGGGGGGGTATGGAGTGCGGATCTTCCTCGTGGTCCGTCCATGCCGAGGCGGTATCGCTACGCACATTCGAGTTCTCGTCCGCCAGCTGAAAAAAGATGGCCAGGAGGTGTTCGTAGCAGCACCCAACGACGCCCTAGCTCAAGACAGCGACGGTTATTTCCGCCTGCCGCTCTCCAGACATCCCGTTGATATCGCCCGTTCCGCCGAGATCCTTGAGGGCCTTTTGCCTAAGCTCGAGCCAGACGTCGTCCACTGCCACGGGATTTTAAGCTCCCTACTTAAGCCGTTTCTTTCCCGACAGGGAAACGAAGAAGCGGCGTGGATTTACACGGCCCACAACTTTCCGAGCAGTTTCTTTTCGCAACTCGCCTGGCGCTGGGCTTATACTTCGGGTCGACCCCACCGGCTTATCGCCGTCTCGCGGGCCCTGGCCGGGGCACTCACCAGGTGCGGAATACCGGCCCCCAAAGTAATAGCCATCCCCAACGGGATTGAAATTAGGCCCGAACCACCAGACGCCGCCGTCTTGCCTGCGGGATCGACCATTCTTACCGTAGGTCGCTTGGTGCCGGAAAAAGGTACAGGGCAGGTCCTAAAGGCATTTCAGGCCCTCAAGAAGCAGGTCAGAAAGCCCCTCCGGCTTTTGGTGGCCGGAACGGGGCCGCAGGAAAAGGCTCTACAAGCGTTGGCCGGGCGGCTGGGAATAGGCAGGGACGTTACATTCCTAGGTTACGTTCCCGACCCGGCCCATCTCTACCGGGCGGCAGACGTCTTTGTAACGGCACCGCTTAGGGAAGGAATGGGCCTTGCCAACTTAGAAGCTATGGCCCGGGGCTGTCCGGTGGTCAGCACCCGGGTGGGAGGCATCCCTGAAGTGGTAGTGGACGGGGTAACAGGGTTCTTAGTTGAACCGAACCGGCCTTTGATGCTGGCACAGGCAATTAAAAAACTCCTGGATTCTCCGGCCCTGGCGAGAAGTCTCGGCCTGGCCGGTGCCCGGCGGGTTCGCGAGCATTTTACTGCTGAGGGTATGGGAAGAGCTACCCTCAAAGTATACGAGGAGGCAAAGATGAGTGCGTCTTCCTAGGAACATAAGTCTTTTCTTTGCGGTCCTGGCCTGGGTATTCTTTTTTTCTTTCGGTGCAAAACCGGTCTTTTGCGCTTCAGCGGAAAAAAGGTTTGTGCTTCTTTTAATCGACGGCCTTAATATCGATGACATACGCCAGGGAAGCCTCTCGTCTCTGGACGGATTCATGCGACAAGCTGCTTGGGGGCTCATGAATACGGCAGTTGCAGGCCCGCCAAACCTCGAAAGCGCCTACCTTACGCTTGGTGCAGGTACGCGTACCCGCTCACCGGGAAATCTTCCCGGGCTTACCAGCTTTGAGCCTATGCCCGGTGAACCCGGCACGGCAGCGGAAGTTTACGGACGCCGCTCGGGAAACAAGGTTCTCCAAGGGGTAGTCCAGCCGGGGATTGGGGTGTTGGAGGCGGCTAATGCGAACCTGGGTTACCAGGTTAGGCTGGGTGCTCTAGGACAGGTTCTGCGCGAAGCTGGTCTAAAAACGGCAGCCATCGGGACGGCCGATACAAGCACCTTGGAGCGGCCGGTGGTCAATGTCCTAATGGACGAAACTGGTTACGTACCATACGGCTACACGGGGCCGGATCTCCTTTGCCCTGACCCGGATGCGCCTTTTGGAGCCTGGACGGACTCCGAGGCCCTGCTAAAACGAATCGAGGAGGTTTGGGATAAGGTCCAAGTTTTTGCAGTGGAGTGGGCGGACCTTTACCGGGCGGAAGCGTACACACCCTTCTTACGTCCGGGACAAGATGACGCCCTACGGAAGAGAGCCCTGGCCCGTCTCGATACCTTTCTCCAGTCTTTTCTAACTCGCTTCGGCGACAGAGCCGCTGTTCTACTAATTGGACCCGCTCCAGGAAACAAGGATCTCCAAGCCGGGCGTCGGCTCACTCCCGTAGCCCTTTGGGCACGGGGAAGAAAACCGGGACTTCTTACGTCAGCTACCACGCGCCGTGCCGGCCTCATCGCCAATATTGACATCGCTCCCAGCGTGCTGGCTTATTTCGACCTGCCGCAGCCGGCCACTATGCTGGGGCGGCCCATTATGAACTTAAGCCATGGCAGCCCACTTGACGAGCTTGGGGCGCTAGAAAGACGGGCCGTGGTGAATTTTTACCAACGTCCTTTTGTGATCAGAGTATACATCGTTTATCTAATTGTCGTGCTGGCTTTGGCCGTCGTCGCCTTCTGGCGGCCATTTTGCTTAAGCCGGTGGCTTAATGTTCTCCTCCCAGCTGGGGCCACAGTGCCCCTGACTCTTCTTGTACTGGCCGCCTTACCGCCGCAGTCTCTGCCTGTAACGATGGGGATGATTATCCTCTTCACTGCACTTTTTGTTACCAGCTTTAGCCGGCTGGCCGGTTCAGGTAGCGGAACGCTTGTGCTTAGCGCCTTTTGCACCGTACTTCTGCTGACTTGGGACTTGCTTAACGGGCAACACTTGGTAGCGTCTTCCCTCTTGGGGTACTGTTATGTAAGTGGCGCTCGCTATTATGGACTGGGCAACGAGTATATGGGGATTCTTCTTGGGGCAGGGTTGACTTTGGTCGCCTATCTCTTAGATCACAATCCCACGCCAGTTTGGAGTGCCAGCCTTCTCCTGTTTTTTCTTCTTGTAGCCGGCTCCTTGCTAATGGGCGCTAATGGCTTGGGCAGCAATGCCGGCGGCACCCTGGCGTGGGCATGTGCGCTTGCTACGGCACTTCTGGGAATTAAACGCTCGGAAATTCAGTTGCGGGAAGTAATTTCGGCCGTCCTCCTCGCCGGGGTCTTCCTTGCTCTCTTGGCCTGGTCGGATTGGCAGTACGCGGCAGAAGCCTCACATATCGGCCGGGCACTGAACCTGGCCAGCCGTTCTGGAGTGCGGGTCCTCCTCGATACCATAGTACGCAAGCTGGCTATGAACTTGAAGCTTCTCAGGTACTCTCTTTGGAGCCGGGTACTCCTCATGCTATGCTTCGTCCTAACCAGCCTTTTCTTAGGACCCTGTCGCCTTAGACCGCAGTTTATGCGTGAACGCCAGTTTCTAACTGCTTGCCTGCGCGGCAGCTTAATGGGGACACTCGTCGCTCTTGTAGCCAACGATTCTGGTGTTGTATCTGCTGCCACGAGCTTACTTTTTCCCGTAACGTTCCTTATCTTGCTTGCCCTCTCTACTATGACCCGTGAAAAGCAGCAAAATCAGCAAGAATTAGCTATGACGCGGAATTAGACGCAAGAATTCCTCAAAAGCTGTTAACCGCTCCAGGATATCTTGACATCTCGCTAGAGTCTGCTACAATCTTAGGTGATTGAGGCCAAGAATCTTGTAGAAAGGGAGGGCGGGAAATGAAAGCACTGGGGCGTCACATCCTGGCTGAGTTTTTTGGGTGTGATGGCGCTATCCTCGACGACGTCGATGCCATTGAACGTACCCTGGTTGATGCAGCGCTCACTGCTGGAGCTGAAGTCCGTGAGGTGGCCTTTCACCGATTTAGCCCTCAGGGCGTTAGCGGTGTAGTGATCATCTCTGAGTCGCACCTGGCCATTCACACATGGCCGGAACTCGGCTACGCGGCGGTGGACGTCTTCACCTGTGGTGATAAGGTGGACCCGTGGGTCGCCTATAATTATATAGCTTCTGCATTTAAAGCGGACAAGGTTACAGCGGCAGAGATCAAGCGCGGTATCTTCGACAAAATCCCCGCGCACACCTAGCAAAGGGCAGCCTAAGTTTGTTGTCAATCTAGCCGATTCTCATACATCCCTGCACAGAGCAGGGTTTTTTCTTTTTGCACCTTTGGTCCCTTATTTTCATAGTCTAATATGCATACCAAGCCGGGGGTGAGCGTATGCCTGATTTTCTCGCACCAGGAAGTAGCGGCCATGAAGTAAAGGTGCTACAGGCCAGCCTGCGCTTTCTCCTGGGTGCAAGGCTGAGCGTCGACGGCTACTACGGGCCACAGACAGCTAATTGGGTGCGCCGTTTTCAGGCAGCGCGTGGGTTAGAAGCATCGGGAAGTTGCGACTCAGCCACCTGGTACACCCTGGCAAAAGAAATTAGCCCCCCTGAACGTCACCTGCAGATCCTGTTACCGTGGTCAATACTTCAGGTGCGGGAAGGGGACAGAGTTCTCCGGGCGTACCCCCTTGAGAGGCCCCTAGTCAAATTCACGCCCGGAATCACTTGGTTGGATTCTCTGCCGCGCAACAGGAAAGGCCCGCACCTTCTTAAGCTGGGGAACGGGGTGGTGATTGACCTTGACCCGGGAGACAATAAGCGCAGGCATCTTTGCCGCAGCGCGGTTAAGGTGGAGTCCGACGACTTCTTTCCTCTACTAAAACGCAGGATGCCTGTACTGATTAATCCCCTCCGCTACCGGCCGGAGCAGCTGCGGCTGCCACCGAATTTAACCCGTACCGAATTAGCAGAGTGGGCCGGCATTTCCTTGAAACGATTAGAGGCCACATTCGAACGCATGGAAGAGGGGGGTTTTGTGCCCGCTTCCAGGCCTTTTTGGCCGGCTTTTTGGGCCTATCCGCTTCAAGGCCCCGAAGAATGGATTGCGTGTGTACCTTATCTGATGGGAGTTGTTCTTGCCCCAGAACTCATAAAAACCTGGGCACCATACATTCGAAAGTGGCGCCTTCTGGCGCTAACCGTTTCTTCCGGGCAGGCGCTACCGCGGCCAACAGCTGGTTGCCACGGCTGGTGTTTTGTGCCCTCGCCCCCAGAAGCCTTAATTGCTCTATCGCCATTCCCCAGCAAACAAAACCGGGCCAAGGATCTCGTTCAAGCTTTAATTCTGCCTAACGCCGAGGCTGTTGCCGCCATACCGAGCGCGGCACTCAATCTCGATTGGTATGCAGTGCCGGTCGGTTTTTGTAATTCAGGGCAGTTAACCTCCGTACGGCGGCACCTTCATCCGCAGCGCCTGCTTCTTACTGCCGGCGGCAAGGAAGTTAAGGCGGCAGCGCATCTCGCCAAAGAGGAAAGGCTGGGGGGACTCCTTCTAACTTCGTGCCCACCGGATGGCACCTGGATTAGGATGTGGCTGGATCTTTAGGGAAGGATTCCCAGGCACGTCCATTCTTAGACGGCATATTTTTTAATACTCGGAGGTCGGTGGGTAAGTGAAGAACCTTCAGGATAAAGCAAAGGAGGTAGGGAGGAAAAATGCGGTTCACCCCAGAACTCCTTGCACCAGTTGAGGTTCGCATAGTCCGGGAAGCATACCGCGATTGGCGTCAGGCACAGCGCTTTTTCGAGGAAGTTACGGACCCTTATCTTGTAGACTTCGCTATTTACTGGGAGCGGGCGGCGCGCCTCAGGTATCAGTACCTACTCTGTCTGTTGAAAAGGGATGGCTTTGCCCTTAGCCAGAAAGAGCTAATTGCCTTGGTAGTTCAGTGAGGAAGAAGAGTGCCGTGCACGAAGGCTGAATAGGAAGGAGATGCAATATGCCAAAGCTTAGAGTGGGCATCGTTTTCGGCGGGTGTTCAGGCGAACACGAGGTTTCCCTTATGTCTGCTGCCTCGGTAATTAAGTTTATACCGCGGGACAAATATGAGCCGGTCCTCATCGGCATTACAAAAAAAGGGGGGTGGCTTACGGAAGGTAATCCCTGGGAAGCGCTCAAGCAGGGTACCTCTGAATCAGGAGGCCCTGCCCCTATGGAGCTTCTGGCCTCACTCGACGCAGTCTTTCCAGTTCTGCACGGCCCTTACGGCGAAGACGGCACGATTCAAGGATTGTTTGAAATGTGTGCCGTTCCTTACGTGGGAGCCGGAGTTCTGGCTTCGGCCGTCGGCATGGATAAAGTGACTATGAAGCGTGTTTTTGCTGCCAGTGGCTTACCGATAGTGCGGCACCGGGTGTTGGAACGCCGTGTGTGGGAAAACGAACCGAGAGAAACCATCATCAAAGATGTGGTAAAAGAACTCGGTCTTCCTGTTTTTGTTAAGCCGGCCAACCTTGGTTCCAGCGTTGGGGTCAGCAAAGCCCGAAATGAAGAAGAGCTCAAGCAGGCTGTAGATCTGGCCTGTCAGTACGATCGAAAGGTAGTAATAGAGGAATATATCCCTTGCCGGGAGGTAGAATGTGCCGTACTCGGCAACGATGAGCCTGAAGCTTCCGTGATCGGGGAAGTCGTTCCACGTAAAGAGTTTTATGACTATGAAGCCAAGTATACGGATGGCGTCTCGGACTTTATTGTACCGGCTCCGTTCCCCAGGGCAATACAAGAGGAAGTCCGGTCTCTGGCCATTCGCGCCTTTAAGGCTATAGACTGTAGCGGCATGGCCCGCGTGGATTTTTTCATTCACCGGGAGACCGGCCGGGTGATACTAAACGAAATCAATACCATTCCGGGGTTTACTCATCTTTCCATGTATCCACGCCTTTGGGAGGCCAGCGGGCTGAGCTATCCTGATCTCATCGACCGCCTAATCGTGTTGGCCAGGGAACGCTTTGCCGAGCGCCGACGCAATCGCATTTAGGAAGGCGAAAAAAAATTGGGCTCATCGGGGCATAATAGCACTGCCTCTTCTTACGTTTTCTTTCTTAAAGAAGGAAAAGTAATGCTCTTTACCGAATGAATAAAAAGAAAGCGGTTCGAGCTTCGCAAATAAGGGGGAAAGTGCAGAGTGAAAGATTATGCGACAGACAAACTACGTAATGTGGCACTTATTTCCCACGGCAGTGCCGGTAAGACTTCTTTAACGGAAGCCCTTCTTTTTACCAGCGGTGGCAGCGACCGTCTGGGAAGGGTAGACGAGGGAAATACAGTTGCCGATTATGACCCCGATGAGATAAAGCGCAAGATAACTATTAACACGGCCGTTGTTCCTTGCGAGTGGGCAGGTTGTAAAGTCAACCTTTTGGATACCCCAGGCTATGCCGACTTTATTGGAGATATGATCGGCGCGCTCAGCGTAGCTGATGCTGCCGTGACTTTAGTTTGCGCAGTTTCCGGCGTGGAGGTCAACACTCATCGCGTGTGGCGCTTGGCGGAAGAGAGGAGCCTGCCGCGTCTAATCTTCATTAACAAACTTGATCGGGAAAATGCCCACTTTGATCGTGTTCTTGAGCAGATTAGGTCCGAACTAACTCCCCGCGCCGTGGCGCTTCAACTACCCATAGGCGCTGAGGCAAATTTCCGTGGCGTAGTTGATTTGGTAAACATGAAGGCCTTCCTTTTCCAGAACGGAAAGGCGGTGGAAGCGCCGGTTCCGGACGATTTGGCCGAGCACATCCAGATAGAGAGAGAAAAGCTGATTGAAGCTGCTGCCGAAACCGACGACGAGTTGACAATGAAATATCTAGACGGCGAGGAACTTACTCAAGAAGAAATTGTGCGCGGCCTCCGTAAGGGAACATTAGAGGGTAAGTTGTTCCCTGTTTTGTGTGGTTCTGCCTACCAGAACAAAGGAATGAGCCTGCTCTTAGACGCGATCGTAGCCTACCTTCCTTCGCCACTCGACCGGCCGCCAATAAAAGGCCGCCAAGTTCCGAGTCAGGCAGAGGTAGAGATTGCTTCTGATCCCACGGGGCCTCTAGTAGCACAGGCGTTTAAGACCATGGCCGACCCGTTTGTCGGCAGGCTTACGTATTTCCGGGTTTACCGGGGCAAGCTTGTTTCGGACAGCACCATCTACAACGCGGGAAAAGAAAAGTCCGAACGCGTCGGCCAGGTCTTTGTGCCGAGGGGTAAGACACAAAACCCGGTCGGTGCAGTGGTAGCCGGTGACATTGGCGCCGTGGCCAAACTTCAAGAAACGGCTACCGGCGATACCCTGTGTGAAAAAGACCATGCCGTTGTTTTACCAGTACCCGAGTTTCCACGCCCCTGTTATTCTGTAGCCATTACCGCTAAGTCTAAAGGTGATGAAGACAAGTTGGGGACCGGGTTGGCGCGCTTGATGGAAGAAGATCCCACACTGGCGTTAAAGAAAGACCCCGAAACCCGCGAACTCATTGTTTCGGGTATGGGGGACGTCCACATTGATGTAACAGTGGACAGGCTAAAACGCAAGTTTGGCGTAGAAGTTCTAACTTCGACCCCCACAGTTCCGTACCGGGAAACCCTGCGCAAGCCAGTTAAGGTAGAGGGCAAGCATAAGAAACAGACAGGCGGCCACGGTCAGTACGGCCATGTGTGGTTGGAGATAGAACCCCTTCCCGAGGGCAGCGGCTTCGTGTTTGAAGAGAAGATATTTGGCGGCGCTGTGCCCAAGCAGTACATCCCTGCCGTTGAAAAAGGGGTACGCGAAGCCATGCGCGAGGGTGTAGTGGCGGGCTTTCCTGTGGTAGACGTGAAAGTAACTCTCGTGGATGGTTCCTTCCACCCCGTGGATTCTTCGGAAATGGCTTTCAAGATTGCCGCCAGTTTGGCTTTCAAAAAGGGGGCCGAACAGGCCAATCCAGTAATCCTCGAACCTATTATGAACCTTGAGGTGACCGTTCCTGAGGCTTATATGGGCGACGTCATCGGCGACTTGAATGCCAAACGAGGGCGCATCCTTGGCCTTGAACCGGCAGGACCGAACCAGATAATTCGGGCGCAGGTACCCCTGGCAGAGCTTTCCAAGTACGCCATCGACCTTAGATCGCTTACCCAAGGGCGTGGATCTTTTACCATGGCCTTCGACCACTACGAAGAAGTACCTGCGCGTCTGGCCGAGGAGATCGTGGCCCAGGCTAAGAAAAACAAGACGGAGGACTAAGATTTCCACAGGGCCCCGGGTTAGACCCGGGCCCTGTCACCACGTCTCTCCTTTCCCGCATAGAGTACTGTAGCAAGGCAGGCGGGAGGGTGGTGGGCGGGTGACGGAGTATTGTCCGTTTCAAGTGCTTACGGCTAAGGAGGTCCGATGTGAACTAGGGCAGGGATCTCTTTCTCCTAAAGACAGTGAGGAGCCCTGGGCCTGTGCCGGTTGTAGCATTCCCCGGGTTCTGGCTAATCGGCCGTGTATTTACCTTGAGCCGGTTAAGCGCTTTGCCCTGCGGGGCAAAAGCATTACCTTTTTTCGTTGTACTATGTTTGGAGTAGTAATTGACGAACCTTTTCGCCTTTGCCCGCAATGTGTCGCCAACGAACCAACCGCCAGAGCACATTAGAGCAGGAGGCCGTCTAATTAATGTTTGTTCTTCTCACAAACGATGATGGAATAGAAGCTCCCGGGCTTCTTGCCCTGGCCAGTGAGTTCCGCTCTCGGCATGAGGTCGCCATTGTGGCTCCGGATCGGGAGCGTAGCGCTTCAGCTCATGCCATTACTGTAGATCGCCCCCTTCGCGCCAAGAAAATTGAGCATGCCCAAGCACCGTCCTGGGCAGTAAGTGGCACCCCTGGCGACTGTGTGAAGCTTGCTATAACCACCTTGCTTCCACGGCAGCCGGATATGGTCATTTCAGGCATAAACCGGGGTCCTAACCTGGGCACGGATGTTTTTTATTCAGGGACGGTAGCCGCTGCTCTTGAGGGTGTTCTTTTCGGCTTACCGGCGATTGCGGTGTCGCTGGCTAGTTATGCCGCTAATGCCAATTACGGCTTTGCGGCAAGGGTGGCCCGCGCCGTTGCTGAACGCCTGATTGGAAAACCTGTACTTTCCCAGGCTTTGCTCAATATCAACGTCCCAAACTTGCCCGACAAAGAAATCCGGGGGATAAGTATTACCCGCCTTGGTACCCGGCGTTACAGGAACGTGTTTGAAGCACGGAAAGATCCACGCGGACAAATATACTACTGGCTTGCCGGAGAACTTGTCAACGAAGAAAGGTCAGATCGCGATACCGATATCGCGGCAGTTGCTGAGGGCAAAGTCTCAATTACGCCTCTCCATATCGACCTTACCGACTATGGGCGCTTGCCCCAGCTTGAGCGCTGGCTGGACGAGCCTTTTGACATATAATTCCAAGATTGGTATAATATGGGTGGGGAGATGAGCTATATGAGCATCCACACCACCCTGAATTCAGAGGAACAGAAACAACTACCGGTGACCGAAAACGATTGGCAACAGGTCGTGGCGGGGTTATCGGCTGTAGGACATGAGTTGTCCCAGGACTCTACGCGACTAATTGAACTAGGAGAAGCCTACCTGAAAGGGCGCCTGGTAGGGCAGGCGGAAGAATGTTTTCGCGCTGCCCTTAGAATCGTTCCGGACCTGAGTCTAGCCCACTATTACCTGGGTTATCTTTACAGCCGGCAAGGCAGACACCGGGAAGCAGCTCTAGAATTCGGGAAGTGTCTTGCTGCTCAGCCTCGCAATGACGAAATTTACGCTGAACTGGGCTTGGTATACTTTAAACAAGGACGGGTTGAAGAGGCGCGAGCCTTATGGCAACAGGGGCTGCTTTTTGCTGAACAACGTGACCGGTTGGTGAAGTTCCTTGATGAGATGTCGTACCGTGTGACCCTGGATGGGGAAGAAAGGGTAGTGCCGAATTTGTGCCGTATGGCCTTTTTGGCAGCGGATAATAACTATCGCTTAGCTTTGGCGTATCTGGAGCGGGCAAGATGGCTTGAACCTTTTAACCCAGTGGTATTTACAACCTATGCGCATGTGTTTGCAACACAAGGAAAAAACGAAGAAGCCGAAACAGCCTGGCAAGAAGCCATCCGTCTTGCTCCTTCCGACCCGGCTCACCAGGCCGGTTTTGCCGCCTTTCTTCTCGGACAGGGAAAATGTAAAGATGCGCGTACCTGGGCGGAGCGAGCCGTAATGCTTGCTCCTCGAGAAGCCGAGTACCGCCTTATTCTTGCCCGGGCCGAAGCACAAAACGGCAACTTAACTGCCGCTGAGCAGCATCTTAGAATTGCGCGTGATTTGGAGCCCGAACAGCCTGCCGTAAACTACGAGTTAGGGCGCTTGCTTTGGCAAAGGAAGGAAGTAGGGCCTGCCCTGGCGTACCTGCGGAAAGCCGCCCGCGCCGGTCATCGGGAGGCCAAGGCCTATTTGACTATGGCCTGTAGGATGACAAAAGGGCAGCTGGCAACAAAGCCGCTTCTCAAGGGAGGTTCTAGCCTTGAGCAAATTGCTAATTGAGGGTGCCACCGTCGTAACTCTGAATTTGGATAACGCCATTTACTCGCCGGGCGATATCATTGTCGAAAACGACAGGTTAGTTTACGTTGGGCCATCACAAAAACGCCTGGCTTGGCAGCCCGATCGGATAGTATGTGGGCAGGGAAAGATTGCCCTCCCCGGTTTTGTTAACACTCATACCCACGCCGCGATGACACTTTTTCGCAGCTACGCCGACGACCTGGCCTTGAAACCCTGGCTGGAGGAAAAGGTTTGGCCTCTTGAGGCTAGACTAACGCCCGAGGCTGTCTATTGGGGAACTATGTTGGCTTGTCTGGAGATGCTGGAAGCTGGGGTTACCACTTTTGCCGATATGTATTTTTACCCGGAGGAAGCAGTACGCGCCGTAGCCGAAAGCGGTCTTCGTGCCGACGTGGCCCCAGGGCTGATCGGGGTCGCTCCGCAGGCGGAACAAGCTCTGGTAAAAGCAGTCGATTTCGTTAAATGTGTCCAGGGAAAGGCTGGTGGTCGGATTAGGGCACGGCTCGGACCGCACGCACCTTACACCTGTCCGCCCCCATATCTCAAGGAGGTAGTATCTGCTGCTCGCGAGCTGGGCTGCGGCATCCACATCCATCTCGCGGAAACAAAAGGAGAGGTGGAAGAGCTCAGGGCCCAAACGGGGTATTCACCGGTGCAATTGCTGCACCATATCCTGGGGGAGGCGGGTCCGGTTCCCGTTCTTGCTGCCCACTGTGTCCACCTAAGCAATGAGGACATCAGGCTCTTGGCCGAGGACGGCATCGGGGTAGCCCATAACCCGGGCAGCAACCTTAAACTGGCGAGCGGGCTGGCACCTCTGGCCAACCTAATGGCGGCCGGTGTAAAGGTAGGGCTAGGTACAGATGGGGCAGCCAGCAACAACAACCTTGACGTTTTAGAGGAAATGCGTCTAGCCACACTCCTCGCAAAGTTGTCGACAGGTGATCCTACCGCGGTTCCGGCAGCCGCAGCTTTGCGCTTGGCTACGCTTTCAGGAGCAGAGGCCCTCGGGCTGGAGGAACAAATTGGTAGTTTGGAAGCAGGTAAGCAAGCCGACATAATTCTCCTGAAAGAAGAGCAGGCTCACCTCTTCCCACGTCACGACGTTGTTTCTCGTATCGTCTATGCAGCCCGATCGGCGGATGTTGATACGGTAATCGTCGCCGGAGAAGTGCTTCTAGAAAACGGCCGGCCGGTGAAGCTGGACCGAGAGAAAATTTTGGCCGAAGCCCAACGGCAGGCTGAGAAACTACTTGGATAGGTTATCCTCGTTCTGTCCAGCCTTAGGCTGGTTTTTCTTTAGAAAGGCGGTACACTCGGTCGCTAAAGGACACGCGCTGCAACGAGGGTTTTTTGCTCGGCAGATGCGACGGCCGTGCTGAATCAAACGATGATGAGTAACAATCCATTGAGTAGCTGGGATTTTTGCTTCCAGGTCGTGCTCTACTTCTTCCGGCGTTCGGCCTTCAGAAAGGCCGAGGCGCCTGGCCACGCGAAAAACATGGGTGTCGACGGCAAGCGCCGGAAGGGAAAAAGCGTTTGCCAGAACCACCTTAGCCGTTTTGCGGCCCACACCAGGAAGGGTGAGCAGGCTTTCCAGGCTGTCGGGTACACTACCACCGAAATCGCTCACCAATTTTCTGGCAGTAGCTACCAGGTATCGCGCCTTGGTCCGGTTTAGGCCTACACCGGCAATATCCTTGGCCACATTTTCCGGATCGGCAGCGGCGAGGGCATAAGGCGTAGGGTAGCGCTGAAAAAGAAGAGGAGTTACCCGGTTTACTTGTCGATCCGTAGTTTGGGCCGAAAGAATGGTTGCTACCAGAAGTTCGAAAGGAGAACGGAAGTGAAGTTCTGTTCTGGCTTCCGGATATGCCTTTGCTAGAAGGTCCAACAACTTTTCTACTTTCTTGACCACTAATATCACCTTCTCAGAAAGGAGTCAGGACATGAAACGCATCGCTCTTATTGCCCACGATAAGATGAAAGAAGAGCTTGTGGCTTTTGTGGACAGGCATCGCAACTTTTTTCAGCAGGCCGAACTGATTGCCACAGGAAATACTGGGCGCCTAGTCAGCGAACAGACAGGCCTAGCCGTGCATCGCTATCTGTCGGGGCCTCTTGGTGGCGACCAGCAAATCGGAGCCGAGATTGCTGCCGGTAAAGTCGATGCCGTTTTTTTCTTCCGTGATCCTCTTACTCCTCAGCCACATGAGCCGGACATCACCGCGCTTCTTCGACTATGCGATGTGCACTACGTACCGGCTGCAACTAACCCCGCCACTGCCGAGGTCCTCCTACGTGGCCTTGAAGGAGAATGGCCAACTTTACCGTCGAAAAAGAACACTTTAGGGGACTTCATGACCGAAAAAAACTGCTGAATTATTCTTCCTGTGAGCAGGTTTTCCCTCCTTTTAAGAAGAAATAATCTGGGTGAAAATTCCAGTTCTGGCTCTTTATGGGAGGGAACCGAGCTATGAATATAAGCACATTTAGGGGAAAAGCAGATGCGGCTAAATTGACTTGGTTGCCAAGCTTTCTTTCGCAACTTAAAGAACTTGCCGTTGAAAAGGCCGTACCGGCCACATGCGCGGTAGTTTTGACTGCTTTACCAGAACGAAATTGGCTGGCTGAGCTGACACAGGTAAGGTGGGTCAAGGAGGCTCCAGTCAGTATTGTTTTTTGTCTGGATTTCTTTCTGCTAAGACAGGCCTGCCCTAACGGCTTGACGTTCCACCTCAACGACCTCTTTAGTTTCCTCCAGGGGGTGAGCCTGGCAACTCAAATGGCCCAAGAAGCAGGACGCACGGCGGCCAATCTTGGTCTGCGCTACGCCTTACTGCACCAGGTTTTGGGCGAAGCCCGGGCGGTACGGGCACATTTAAAGCTTCCACCTTACGTGTTCCCGGTCGTAGTTCTGGTTATTGGCGGGGAAGAGATTCCCGAAAGGAAAAAAAGCAGTCTCAGGGTGTTTATAGAAAGCTATGGAGAGCCGTCGGCTCAAGAAGTAGCAGCAGGTACAAGTTGGTGGCAGGAGAAAGAGGCTGGCAACAGTGAAGGCTGGCCTACGGCGGGAGCGAGCCGTGTAGCCTCGCAAGAGCTCAAGACGGCCCTCTTAGAAGCAGGATTTAATTTCTTGACCTCTGCTGCACCCCCGGAATCCGGGCAAGACTTAAGTCGGTTGCGCAGCGAAGCGCTGGCGTCGCTTCGACAAATCCTCCAGAAAAGCCCACGCCAGGCGTCGTTTTTGGCGCGCCCGGCGATATGTCTGAATTTGGCCAGGTTAGCTCTCCTAACTGGAAAAGCAGAGCAGGCCGAAAAACTGGTCCACGAGGCCCTGAAAAGCTGGCCGATGGCGCCGACTGCCTTGGCTTCGTTGGCGATGATTTACCAGTACAAAGGAAATCTGGATAAAGCAGCCCGGTTCATGGATCAGGCTGTGGCCCAAGCGCCAGAACATGCTTATCTACTTTTTCTTCGCGGACAAATCTACCGCCGTCAAGGGCTCAAGGAGCAGGCACAACAGTGCTTACGAAAGGCTGTGGAAAAGGAACCAACCTTAAAAAACGCCTGGTTAGCCCTAGCGCAAACCTGGGAGGAAGACGGCAAATTCGACCAAGCAGAGGTTGTCTATAAAGAGGCATACCAGGCGGTGGGTCCGGACGTCATGCTCTTAAATAACCGCGGCCTGTGCCTCAGCAACCTAGGCCGGTACGCCGAAGCAAAACTTGTCTTTCAGGAAGCCTTAAGAGAGAAACCCCATGATCCGGTAGTTTTGGCCAACCTAGCCCTTCTTCTCGGGCAACTTGGGGAATTCTTGCCTGCCCTTAACTATTACAACCAGGCACTGCGCCTGCGTCCCCACGATCCCGATCTGCTCAATAACAAAGGTTTCTGCCTGGGCAAGCTCGGCCGCTATGAAGAGGCCTTGCGCTGTTATGAACTTGCACTGAAGAATGAACAAGGTGACCTGAATCTGCTGCATAATAAGGCTTCTTGTCTTACCCGCCTCGGACGGTACAAAGAAGCTCTGGAATGCTATGACCAAGTCCTAAGCCTGAATCCAACGGACAGCAGTACGCTTAACAACCGCGGCCTCTGCCTTATGGCGCTGGGTAGGTTGCGGGACGCTCTTGAGTGCTTCGAGCTAGGGTTGAAGCTGGAGCCGAACAATCATGTTCTTTGGGGAAACAAAGGGGCGTGTCTCTTTAAGCAAGGAAAGTATGCGGAAGCTTTGGCTGCCTATGAACGGGCCCTGGTCATTGCCCCTGACGAACTGGCATACTACAGCGGTAAAGGCATGTGTCTTGACTACCTCGGGAGGGCAGAAGAAGCGGTGGACTGTTATAACCGTGCTTTGCGGTTAGCTTAGATAAATACATGAAATCAAGCAGAGAAATAAAAAAAGCGGCTTAGCCGCTCTTTCTTTTGGTGGAGAGGGGTGGATTTGAACCACCGAAGGCATCGCCAGCAGATTTACAGTCTGCCCCCTTTGGCCAGCTCGGGAACCTCTCCATATTAATTTTGGTGGGCCCACCAGGATTTGAACCTGGGACCGACCGGTTATGAGCCGGCTGCTCTACCGCTAAGCTATGGGCCCAAATTGGTGACCCTAGGGGGATTCGAACCCCCGTTACCGCCTTGAAAGGGCGATGTCTTAACCACTTGACCATAGGGTCACGAAATGGTCGGAGCGACTGGATTTGAACCAGCGACCCCTTGGTCCCGAACCAAGTGCGCTACCAAGCTGCGCCACGCTCCGAACGTTGACACGTTTATTTTACAGCAACGGGCGTGTGAAGTCAAGATGAGCAACGAGGATTTCCGCTCGTTACTTGACGCTGCTTAAACCATTACCCTATAATGAGGCTGTAAATAAATAGGGTAGGAGGCGGCTTGTGTGCCTTTTTACGAGTATCGTTGCCGCGATTGCGGTACACGTTTTGAGATAAGGGCATCTATGGCGGCAAAGCCCGAGCATCCACCGTGTACCCGCTGCCAGGGAACGAACACCCAGGCGCTATATAGTAGCTTCGCTATAGGTGGTGGGGCAGCGAAGAGCTCCGGTGCCGGCGCCTGTGCTACGTGCAGTGGCGGCAGCTGCAGCACATGCCACTAAAGCAAGCGAGAAGGCGGCTTTTCGCCGCCTTCTCACACATCTGGCAGGGGAGAAGGGACTCGAACCCCCAACGGGCGGTTTTGGAGACCGCTACTCTGCCAGTTGAGCTACTCCCCTGCGACAACAATAATTTTAGCAGAGAAGAAAGGCTAAGTCAATGCCCTAATTGCTCTGTAATAATCAGTGAAAGGAAGAGAGCTATGGATCTATGGGCCAAACATGCCCCGCTGCCGCTTCTCGGTGAAGGTGCCTTTCGCCTTCCTGAAGAGGCTCCGAAGTTAGTGACCTTGCTAAACCGCACCTTAAAGAAAAAGGGTCTGATTTTCGGCCTGCGCCGTTTGCAGGAAGGGAAGTTTGTACTTAGCATCTACGATATATCTCAGGAGGGTCTGCATGGGCATTCATAGATTAGGGATACTGGGAGCCCTGGACGAAGAACTCGAGTTCTTACAAAATCGCATGCGTTGTACCAGTACCTGGCAGCGCGCTGGCAAGACTTTTTTTGAAGGTTTGCTGGAGGGCCTTACTGTGGTGCTTTCGCGGGCGGATGTTGGAAAGGTTAACTCCGCCATCACCACTCAGCTTCTTATTGATCGAGGTGAGGTGGAAGCCGTAATTTTTACCGGCGTAGCTGGAGCATTAGTTGCAGATCTGGAGATAGGAGAACTGGTCATCGCTTCTGGTGCCCTGTACCACGACGTCGACGTTACGGCCTTCGGATATCCTTTGGGCCAAGTTCCTCGCCTTCCCAAGGTTTTTGCTACCGACGCTTTCCTCAATCGAGAACTTCAGCTTGCCTGCACCGAACTAGGTCTTCAACATCGCATGGGAACCATTGCTTCTGGGGATTCGTTCATCTCCCGTCCCGGTCAGCGTGAAACTTTGGCAGAAAACTTTGGGGCACTGGCAGTTGAAATGGAAGGCGCTGCAGTTGCTCAAACGTGCTATCTAAACGGGATACCTTTTTCTCTCCTTCGAGCCATTTCTGACCGCGCCGATGGAATTGCGCCAGATGACTTTAGAGCTTTCAGCAAAAGGGCCGCCCAACGGGCAGCCCAAGTGATCACGCGCTTTTGTCGGCGACTTTCCGCTACGGGTTAATGGGTTTCTACATCTGTTGCACCGTGAGCACGCAGTATTTGTGCGGCTTGATTCACTTTACTTTCTTCGGCGCGCACGGTAGCCAGGATTTTTCCTTCGCGTACTTTGCCTTCGTAGTAACGGCCTCGTTCTTCAGGGATTCCCCAGTCAATCAACCCTCCGGCAATTCCGCCCGTAGCCGCGCCGGAAAGCAGTCCGGCAATAGGCCCTGCCGCTACAAGTGGTCCGATACCGGGAATGGCCAACGCACCGGCGCCGGCAGCCAGGCCGGCCAATCCGCCCAAGACGCCGCCTGTAGTTACGCCACCGCTGATATCGTTTCCGGTTCCCATGGTCGTGTTACCGTCGCTGCGACGGTTCTCGCGGGCAACAATAGATATCTCGTTAGTACCGAAACCGGAATTACGCAGTTCTTCTACGGCCCGCTGCGCGGCGTTCTCGCTGGAAAAAACACCGATAACTGTCTTGCTCATGCCCATCCTCCTCTTCTAAAGGACTCTTTTTTTATTGTGCCTCGTGCTTTGGCCCTTATCCGTACCACATGCTGGCTAGGTATAAAAGCTCAGTCGTATGTTAAGGACTAAGAGTGAAATGCTTAGAAGCGGAGGAGGAAGAGACGTGAGCAAAGGTAAACGATCATTTCTCGACGCCATGTCGCCTGAAGAACGTGTAAAGTTCTTGCATAATTTTTTTACAACTGGAGGTACGCCGCCGGCAGCCGAACAGTCAGCTAGAGCGGATCTCTTGGTGTCTCTGCTAGAGGATGCGGACCCGGATGATCGAGCCCTTAAAGCATGGCAAGACGAACGTCTACGACACCAACAAGAGGCCATAAAAGATGCGGAAGAATGAGTTCTATTTGACACCGTAGGGCCTGTAGCTTATACTGGGAATGAGTATAGGAAGAAACGGGGGAACCGGGTGAGCGACCTGCAGGCGGTACTTCGTCGACGTCTGGAAGAACAAAATATCCGCTTGACTCGCCGCCGAAGGGCCATTCTTGCTGCATTAACTGCAGAGTCTGATAAACACCTGAGCGCGGAAGATCTTTACCGCAAGGTTAAAGAAAGCGAAGGAGATATAGGGCTGGCTACAGTGTACCGAACCCTGGAGCTGTTTACTGCCGCAGGAATAATCCACGCAGTTGACTTTGGAGATGGTTGCCGGCGCTTCGAGGTTGTCGCGGACGATGCCCTCCATTACCATCACCATCTCCTGTGCTTAGGCTGCGGCAGGATAATCGAGTTCAGCCAGGACTTGCTGGAAGACTTAGAAGAGCAAGTAGTGGAGAAAACGGGGTTTAAGATCGTCAACCATTCATTGCGCTTTTATGGTTATTGCCGGGAATGCCAGGGCAGAAGTTCAAGTGGGGTGAAGGAAAGGTGAGTACTCTCAGCCCCACTTCCTGTAGGCAAATCCTGCAACGCCTTCGTACCCTGAAAGGCCACTTGAGCGGGGTAGAGAAGATGATCGAGGAAGGAGCAGACTGCAGTGCCATCCTCGTACAGATCGCTGCTCTTAGCGCTATACTGGAGCGCATCCGCGATTACCTTTTGGAAGAGCAGCTGGAAAGCTGCCTTAGGAATACGGCACGCCTTTCAGAGGAGGAACGCACTCGCTGTTTGCGCGAAGTAGTGGACAGCTGGAAGAAGTTGATGCACAAAAAATAGGGGTAGAAATTTCTTCGCATCTAGTGTATAATAATATATGTCTCGGTTGTGCGCCCGTAGCTCAGTGGATAGAGCACCAGACTCCGGATCTGGGTGCGGGGGTTCGATTCCCTCTGGGCGCACCAGTGAACATAAAGCTGCGCTTTAAGGCGCAGCTTTTTATGTTTGTTTAGGATTCCCGCCGCCGGGCCGTTCGGCTGCGTGGCGGCAATCGTGAATGTAATGGAGGATTTTGGTCTCATACGCCGAATAAGACTTTAGAAGTGAGGTGGGTGGGATGGCCGAAGCTGGTTGGCGTACTCAACCGCCAAGGTTGGGGGACCTGCTCGTAGATCAAGGGCTTCTCACGAGGGAGCAACTCGCCCAGGCGCTGAAGCGCCAGCAGGAAACCGGCGAACGCCAGGGGCAGGCCCTGGTGAGCCTGGGTTATGTTACACCCCAGCAGATTGCCGAAGTGCTCGAGTTTCAACTCGGTATTCCTCACGTAACACTTGCCGATTTTCCGCCCGAGGAGGAGGCCCTCCGGAGCATTCCTGGGGCCCTTGCGCGTCGGCACCAAGTTTTGCCCCTGAGAATAAGGGGATCGGCGCTTCTTCTCGCGATGGCGGATCCGCTCAACGTCGTAGCCATCGATGAGGTACGTTTAGCTTCAGGGTATGAGGTGCGGCCGGCAGTAGCAACGGAGGAAGAGATTGCCCAAGAGATCAAAAATCGTTACGGTGCCCTGGAAAACGTGGTGCAGGAATCGCGTCGCGTAGGCCGGGCAGGGGGAGAGCCCAATGCAGGAGACCTTGCCGCAACGGTGCCGGCAGACGTAGTAAACATCGTGGATTCGCTTTTTGCCCAAGCCGTGGAAGCGCGCGCCAGCGACATCCACATCGAACCTTTCGATGAGGGGGCACGCGTCCGCTTCCGCATCGACGGGGTCCTTCAGCCGGTTATTAACCTAAGTTCCGGTGTGCTGGGCCCTCTCATCTCCCGCGTCAAGGTTATGGCCGGGATGGACATCGCCGAACGCCGGGTACCGCAAGACGGGCGCATCGAACTTAATCAAAGCGGGCATGAAATCGACGTGCGTGTGTCCACCCTCCCGACTATCCGGGGCGAGAAGGTTGTCTTAAGACTCCTCGATAAAACTGCGCGCATAAGGAACCTCGCTGCCCTGGGGTTTGCCGCACCGGCCTTAGAGCGTTTCCGCCAGTTAATTACCCGGCCGTACGGCATGGTGCTGGTAACCGGCCCTACCGGCTGCGGCAAAACCACCACCCTGTACGCCGCGCTTAGCAGCCTAAACACACCTCAGCAAAACATCATCACCGTTGAGGATCCGGTAGAGTACCAGATACCTGGCATTAATCAGGTGCAGGTCAACCCTAAAGCCGGCCTCGACTTTGCCAATGGGTTACGGGCAATCCTGCGCCAGGATCCCAACATCATCATGGTTGGAGAAATCCGGGACACGGAAACGGCAGACATCGCCATCCGCTCGGCTCTCACCGGCCACCTGGTGCTCTCGACGCTCCACACCAACGACGCTGCCGGGACTGTTACCAGGCTCCTTGACATGGGTATTGAACCGTATCTCGTTGCTTCCGCTCTAGCCGGGGTAGTGGCTCAGCGGCTGGTTCGTTGCATCTGCCCGCGCTGCGCTGAGGAATACATACCGGAGCCGGGAGAGTGGGCCCTGCTGCAACTCAGCCCGGCACAGCCTCCCACACCCCTGAAACGGGGGCGGGGCTGTCCGGCTTGCCGCTACACCGGCTACTACGGCCGTACGGCGATTCAAGAGAGTATGGTTCTCACCCCGGCACTTAGAGAGCTTATCCTGGCCAAAAAGAGCGCGGAGGAAATTCGGGCCGTCGCAATTCAGGAAGGAATGACCCCCCTCTTTCAAGATGGAGTGGCCAAAGTTTTGGCCGGACAAACGACAATAACCGAGGTAATCCGCGCCGCACTATGAAGAAATGAGGAGACATGATGTTCAGACATCTTCTAGAGCTTGCCGCCCAAAAAGGCGCTTCCGACATCCACCTTGTAACGGGAGAGTCTCCGCTCCTTAGAATTGACGGACGCTTAACACGCACTAATTTGCCGCCACTTGCGGAGGATGGTTTCCGCGAATGGCTGGCGACCCTTCTGCCGGCCGACCAACTTGAAGCTCTAGACCGTAAAGGAGAGGTAGATGCCGCTGCTTCGGCCGAGGGGCTCCGCCTGCGCCTCAATATCTACCGGAGGCTGGGTTCGCTGGCCGGTGCCATTCGTATTCTGCCCCAACGAGTACCCACTTTAGAAGAACTAGGTCTTTCAGCAGACCTGAGGGTTTTGGTTGAACACCGCCAGGGACTGGTGCTGGTCACAGGGCCTACGGGTTCGGGTAAATCCACGACCCTGGCTGCCTGCATTGAGCACCTCAACCGTACGCAGGACCTACATATCATCACCATTGAAGACCCGGTGGAATACCAGCATGTGAATCGCCGGGCCCTTATTAACCAGCGCGAGGTAGGGCGCGATACCGAAAGCTTTGCTAGTGGTTTACGTGCTGCGTTGCGGCAAGATCCCGATGTGATTCTGGTAGGGGAGATGCGGGACCTCACCACCATCGCTACGGCCCTTACCGCTGCGGAAACCGGTCATCTGGTGCTCTCAACGCTACACACGGCCAGCGCAGCCCAAACGGTAGATAGGATCATCGACGTTTTTCCTGCCCACCAGCAGCCACAGGTGCGCAGCCAGCTGGCCGGCGTGCTCGTGGGCGTTGTCGCGCAGCGCCTGCTCCCCCGCCGGGCAGGCAGTGGCCGCGTCGCCGCCCTGGAAATCCTCGTAGCCACGCCGGCAGTACGCAACCTTATTCGAGAAGGAAAGACCTTCCAATTGCCCTCCGTTATTCAATCCGGCCGTCAGGCAGGTATGCAGTCGCTGGAACACAATTTGGCCCGCCTTTACCAGGCCGGCCAGATAAGCTACGAACAAGCCCTGGCAGCGGCTACAGACCAGGCACTCTTCACGCAGCTGGCCAGAGGAGGCGTGTAAGCGTGCGCGTCCGCTACCAGGCTTACACCGCCGCTGGAGAACTGGTGCAGGGCAACCTCGCTGTGGAAACAGTGCGGGAAGCAGTGACTCAACTCCACAACCAGGGACTATTTATAGTAAACATTGAGGAAGGTCCGATGCCGGCGCGGCTCGGGTCGGCAACTTGGCGTTCGTCGCGCCGCAGCGTGCCTTTGAAAGGCTTGGCCATTTTTCTGCGCCAGTTCAGCTCACTCTTCAGCGCCGGCCTACCTTTGCTTTCTTGCCTCACCATCCTGGAGCAAGAATCTACCTATCCGGCGCTCCGAGATGCCTGTCGCTCGCTCCGCGAGGAGATTACGCGTGGGCGATCCCTCAGCCAGGCCTTGAGAAGCCAAGGCCGCCTTTTTCCGCCACTGCTGATTTACATGACCGAAGCGGCAGAAGCTACGGGGAACCTGGATAAGGTTTTTAGCCGCCTGGCGGCAAACTACGAGCGCGAAGTGCGCCTCCGGGAGAAACTTTGGAGCGCCGCTGCTTACCCGCTCTTTGTTCTCTGCTTAGCCGCCGTGGTTTCAGTACTTATGGTACGGCTGGTTTTGCCCCAGTTCCTGAGCCTTTTGGGCGACATCCAGGTGGCGCTCCCCGTACCCACGCGGCTCCTCTTGGCCCTAGGGCGGCCCAGGGAGCAACTCTGGCTGGTGTTGGTAATCGGGGTTTTGGCTGCAGCGAACTACATTCTTTTGCGGACGCACCGCGGCGCGCGTTTTCGCGACCGCCAGGTGTTGAAGCTTCCGCTCATCGGTTCCGTTGTGGCCCGTGCCCATCTCGCCCGTTTCTGCCACAGCCTAAGCCTCTGTCTGAGAAGCGGCATCCCATTGATCTCTGCGCTGGATCTGGTAAAGCAGACAGCCCTCAATCGGGTCTTCGTGGACGAACTGGAACGCGTGCAAGCGGGTATCCAGCGAGGGGCGGGGCTTGCCGAACTGCTGGCGAGCAGCCGAGCTTTTCCCAAGCTCCTAGTGCAGATGGTAAGGGTAGGGGAGGAAGCCGGAAATTTGGAAGAGATGTTGGAGCAGGTGGCAGAGTTTTACGAGCGCGAGCTCGACTACTCCCTGGCCATGCTCAGCGCTGTAGCCGAACCGGCCTTAATCCTCCTTGTGGGTGGTATCGTAGGTTTTATCGTTCTTTCCATCATGCTTCCGCTTCTTTCCGTAATGGGAACAGTGACCTAACCGTTCTTATAGGGATTTCTGCGAAAGGAGGTGAAAAAGATGCGTCGACTGCTCAAAAACCAGGGCGGGTTTACCCTGATCGAACTCCTTATCGTCGTCCTGATCATCGGCGTGCTGGCCGGGATTGCGGTGCCTAAGGTCGCCGGTTACAGCGACGCAGCCAAGAAACGCGCCTGCCAGGCCAACATGAAGCAGATTGCAACGGCTTTGGAAGCTTATTACCTGGACAACAACGGGAAGTATCCAGACACAGACAGCTTGGATAGTGTTCTAAGCACGTACCTAAAAACTGTGCCGAAGTGCCCGGTGGACAATAGTAACTACAAATACACCACAAATAACGGAAAGGACTTTACGCTGACCTGTGAGAACCATCCTTTTGAAGTAACTAATACCTCCGAGAATTGGAATAAGAAGCAATAGCGTAGCAGTTGAAAAACGGTAGCTAAACTGTGGTTTTTTCCCGCACCAAAGCAAACACAGAGGAGATAAACATGGCCTTACCTACGCTCCCCTTCACCTTCCTTCTCGCCCTCCTTGGCCTTTCGGTGGGTAGTTTTCTCAACGTGGTGGCCTACCGCCTGCCGCGGGGGGAGTCGCTCCTTTGGCCGCGCTCGCACTGTCCAAAGTGCGGGCATACACTGGCGGCCAGAGACCTAATACCGATCCTGAGTTTTCTCTGGCTTAGGGGGCGCTGCCGCTTTTGCCGCGCCCCCATCCCTCTACGCTACCCGGCAGTGGAGCTCGGCACGGGGAGTTTTTTTGTCGTGGCCGGGCTGGTGTTCGGCCCAACGTGGCAGCTCCTCCGGACCCTGGTTCTGGGCAGCCTCTTCATTGCTGCTTCCTTAATCGACCTTGACACCATGGTTCTCCCGGATGCTTTCACTTTAGGAGGTACGGCCCTCGCTTTGCTTTTGCCGCCCGGCCCGCGCCCGGTCTACCTTTGGGGAGCACTAGTTGGCTTTGGCCTATTGCTTTTTATTGCCTGGGCCAGCCGAGGCGGCATGGGAGGAGGAGACGTGAAGCTGGGCCTCGCCCTGGGTGCTTTTCTCGGCTGGCCGAACGTTCTTATCGCGCTCTTTCTTGCCTTCTTTCTAGGAGCGGCAGCAGGAATCGCGCTTATTCTCGCGAAAAGGAAAAGAAGATCGGACCATGTCCCTTTCGGCCCGTTCCTGGTTGTGGGCAGCTTGGGCACCTCCCTATGGGGAACGAAGCTCCTTCAACTTTATCTTGAATACGTGTGGAGGTAGCTATGCGCCCGAAGGCGAATGCGGGTTTTACGCTTGTCGAGCTGCTTCTGGTGCTGGCATTGGTTGGCATTTTGTCCCTGGTGGCCGTCCCGCAGGCAAGCCGGCTCCAAGCCAGTTTCAATCTGCAGCGAGCGGCGCGCGAACTTGCCGCCACCATTCGCGAGCTGCAAAATCGGGCCGTGGTCGAGGAGCGCGCGTATTACATACAGTTCATCTACTCGCCCGACCATACCCGTGACGGGTACAGGGCCGGGCCCTTTGGCGAAAGCGGGTCCTTCCGCGCACTTCCCCAAGGAATTAGCATCGCCTACAACTACCTGCAACCTAAAACGCCCCTTTTGTTTTACCCCAGCGGTTCTCCCAATGTTGGGGCGAGCATACCGCTCGAAAACAAGTTGGGCGACTTACTTACGGTTAAAGTCATGGTGGCCACAGGCCGGGTACGGGTGGTGAAGGGATTAGATGGCTGAGGAGAAACGAACAAGGAAGAAAAGGCGGCAAAGCGGCGCCGTACTCTTGGAGGTACTCCTCGCGACAGCGGTCTTGGCCCTACTCCTAACCCCGCTTACCGCCCTTACCCTTACCAGCCGGCGGACTACCGCTGCAGCTGAAGAAACCGTTCGGGCCGTATCCTTGGCCAAAAGCTGCTTGGAAGAGCTCCTCGCACGCGGGCCGGCAGCCTGGAGGGATGACGGCTTTGCGCCGGTGCCGGCGGATCCGTTCTTTGAACGTAGAGTAGCCGTAACGCCCCAGCCGGGTGGTTTGCGCGAGATCAGAGTCAGCATAAAGTGGGGGCAGGGTGAAAATGAGAAAAGGATTGAGCTCGTTACCCTCGCCCTACCGCAAGAGTAGGGCCCCAAATGGTTTTACCCTGGTCGAAGTATTGGTGGCGGTCTCCTTAACGGCTCTTCTCATCTCGAGTCTAACCGCCCTCTTTCAGGCCCAACTCAAATCAGCTCGGAGGGAAAACGCACGAAGCGATGCGCTGCAAAACGCGTGGGTAGCGCTCGGCTGGCTCGAACGGGACCTAAGGGCAGCGCGCTCGGTGACCCTGGCCGCAGATGGCACGAGGATCTACCTCGAGGTGCCAGAGGTACAGCGGCCTACGGAAAGTTACCTTGAGCCCCACTGGGAGGAGGTGACCTACTCCCTGGTAGGTGCCCAGTTGCAGCGCTCCATCCACGGTTCGCATAACCCCGTAGCTGAAGGCATTGCCGAATTCAGGTGCTCCTTCGAAGAAAACGGCCGGATAGTTGCTGTACTCCTCAAGGTTACACCCGCTGAGCGACCGGTAGAAGTAGCCACCAAGGTGTGGCTACGCAACAAGAAAGGGTGAATCCATGGAGAGGGAAGCTGAAAAAGGGGCCAGTCTGATCACCGTCCTGGTGCTCACGAGCGTTCTGTTCCTTCTGGGGCTGGCCCTGGCTTCGGTGGCCCGCATCAATGCCCATCTCGCAGGCAACCGCCTGCGGGAGGCCCAGGCCTTTTACCTGGCGGAAGCGGGCTTGGCGGCGGCTGAGGCGCGGCTCCGGGTCAACCCCGCCGGCCGCTCACCCTTCAGCGGGGCGTTAAGTACCGGTTCCTATGAGGTCAAGTTTGAAGAAGAACGGGCGTCCGGTAACCGGCGGACCGTACGGGTCACGGCCAAGGGGCATGCCGGCAACGCGCAGAAGACCATCACCGGAATCTTCACCCTTGAACCATATCCCCAGCACCCTGCCTTTGACTATGCCCTTTACATGGGAGATGAAGGTACCCTGGACTTAAGCGGTAACATTACGGTAAACGGCGATGTCTTCGCCAATGGAGACATCGACGTCCGGGGCTCAGCAGAAGTCACGGGAAGCGTGAGCGCGGCCGGGGAGGTGTTCAGCAATAAAGAGGATAGGGTAGAGGGCGGCGTGTTTTCAGGGGTGAGCCCCATCGCGCCGCCGTGGAGCGGAGCGGCAGAAGAGGGGTTCGCCTTTTACCGAAAGCTGGCCGCGACGGTGCTGCCGGGAGGGGCAACTGTACAGGGCCAGTCGGCTTCGCCAGGCCTTATCTTTGTCGAGGGAGATGCAACGGTTACCGGCACCTTCCCCGCCGGGACCGCGGTGGTGGCGACAGGAAGGCTTACGGTCAAGGGCGATGTGGAGACTATGGGCGGGGGGTTGCTTTTTCTCGCCGCTAAAGAGGAAATCTTGGCCCACGGTCACGATGCCCTCCGAGCGATTCTTTACACCCCAGGCACCTTAACCCTTACCGGCCGCGTTTCCTTAATGGGTACGGCGGTGGCCGGTACCATGCGCCTCACCGGGCATTCCAGCTTTACTTACGTAAAACCGGTAACCGGCGGGCTGGCCGTCCCGTTGCCCGGGCTCGTGGTTAAAAGGTCAATCTGGTATGAGAACTTCGCCACAATCACCACCAAGTAATAAAGGGGAGGGAGCGAGGTTGCAGCTCGTAAACTGCATGGAGGCTGCCGTTGCGGCACATTTTTCTGAGGTGGCCCAGCGTTTCCCCGGGGCCTGCCTCTGCCCGCGCTGCCGTCTGGACGTAATGGCCCTGGCGCTAAACGCCCTGCCCCCACGCTACGTGGTCAGCGAAACGGGGGAGGTATACGCGCGCACGGAACAGCTCGGCCAGCAGTATAACGCCGACATTA
This sequence comes from Bacillota bacterium, assembly GCA_030153805.1. GTDB lineage: Bacteria > Bacillota > DTU030 > DUMP01 > DUMP01 > DUMP01. The sequence continues at coordinate 33,677 of JASKLG010000008.1, forward strand.
CCATTGCACTTACGCACGCCTTCACTCAGGTAATGGCGGCGCCGCGCCACCAAAAAGGCGAAGAGGAAGGCTGATGGAGTAGATGCTAGGTCTCGATATCGGCAGCGCTGCAGTAAAGTTTGCCGAGTTAGCGCCCGGTCGACGTGGCCCGGTGCTGCTCAGAAGCGGCGTAATCGCCACCCCTGCCGGAGCAGTGGTCGACGGGCAGGTAGTTCAACCCGACGAACTCGGGCGCGTCATCCAAGACGCCCTGCGCCGCGCCGGCTGCCGAACTCGGCGCGTGGCCTGCGCTGTGAATGGTTCTGGTCTCCTCTTGCGTTTAGTAGAGCTGCCGCCGCTCCCGCCAGCGCAGCTCAAAAGCTCCTTACGCTGGGAATTAGAACGGTACGTTCCTTACTCGGCCGAGGCGGTAGAATATGACGTGCAGCCCTTGGATATGCTCCCGGATAAAATAGTGGCGCTCCTCGCAACAGCTCCCAGAGCCACAATAGTTTCCCTCCTTACCGCTCTCGAGCGAGCGCGCCTGATCCCAGAGGTACTAGAGCCGGGTCCGCTGGCGCTTTTGCGTTTTATTCGTTCCTACCACTCATCGGATGCCAGCGCCGATCCGGTCCTCGTCTTAGACCTCGGAGCATTTAGTGTAAAGGTCCTCGTTCAAAACAAAGGAAGGCTGGAGTTTGCGCGAACCATTCTCCTTGGAGAATTCGGTGCCGGTGAGGGTGCTTGGGAAAGGTTAGTAGGGGAGATCCGGCGTAGTGTCGATTACTTTTTTCTCCAACACCGCCTGGGTACCCCGCATTTCAGCACCTGCTTGTGCGCCGGCGGGTTGGTGCAAGAGACGGCGTTTCTCGGCCAGCTGGAGGCCGGCCTGGGAGTTCCCGTCCGCGTAGTTGGGCTAAGCGACCCGAACCAGCCTGCCGGGCATCTCTTAGCTACCGCAGCAGGATTAGCTTTGGGTGAGGTATAAAAGCATGAACGAACACGCCGTCCCAAGACTTAATCTCCTTCCGCAAGCATATGTGCTAGACCGCCACCGAAAAAGAAAGGTCAGGGCCTTTTTTCTGTTTTCTTTACTCGCGGCCGCCGTTCTTGCCGTTCCTGCCATCCGGTTTCACTGGGAAATAGCCCAACTAAGGCTGGAGAAAGAAGCGCTGTCCGGCGAGCTTGCGCCCCTGCGCGCCCTGGAGGCTGCGCGTCAAAAGCTCCAGGCAGAGGTAGAACGGACAGAGAAGCGCGAGGCCTTCCTGACCCAGAAAAGAGAAGAAGGGTTAAACCCGCTCTCATACCTTGCAACCCTTGAGGCTCTCATGCCCCAAGGAGTAACCCTAACATCCCTTTCCCTCAAGAAAAGCGTGCTCTCCCTAGCCGGGGTAACCTTAGAGCCCCAGGAAGTCACCGTTTTGCTCGCCAACGTTCAGGCGGCCTTTGGTCCCGGCGTGCGCCTTAAAGGTTGGGAGAAGCGGGAAGACGGGCGGTACCACTTTGAGCTAGGTGGGGAGGCACGGTTCAAGTGATGCACCCCGTCTTGACCCGCATCCGCTGGCGCGAGCTGCTTTTGTCTGGTGCTGCAGCCCTACTTCTCCTATCGACAAGTATTTACACCGGCTATGAGTGGCTTGCGGTGAAACGCCTTTCACAAGAGCTGGCCCACGAGAGAGAATATCTGGCCCAAAAAGACCTAGTAGTTAGGGAGCAAGCCGACCTTGAACGCCGACTGATTCAGCAAAGGGAGAAAACCAGGCGCACGCTCGGGGCGTTGCCCACCCAAGAGAAACAGCCAGCCCTCCTTGCTGAACTCAACCGCTATGCGGCAGAAAACAAGGTAAGCGTGGCCAAGCTGATCATTCATCCGCCCACCAATCCAGCCAATGGGGTAGGGCAGGAGGTTGAGTTCGAGGCAGTGGTACACGGCACCTATGCAAACTTAAAAAACTACCTGGCAGCGGTACTTTCGGGAGAACGTTACCTGGCCCTGAAGTCGCTCGAGATTGTTCGGCCGGAGGGTACAACCGGCGGCGTCCTGCAAGCCCGTCTGGTTTTCACAGCTTACTTCCTTCCGGAACCCGATTTGGTAGAGCCGCCCGGTTCCCCAGAGCCTGTCATGCCTTTAGGAAAAGCCGATCCTTTCTCGTAACGAAAATGAATCTCAAAACTACCTCAGAAAGGAAGGATACCTTCCATGCAGCCTATGATAGAGCCCATGAACCCCTTTGATCACTCTAACGACCTCTCCAGGGCCCGGGCCCTCTTGGCCTCTTCTTCCCTAGTGGCAGTAAACGGAGAACGTGTATGGCGGAAGGAAGGGCGGGGAATCCGGCCGCTCTTCACGCTGATCGAGGAGGTCGGTCCAGAACTCCGCGGCGCTTCTCTTGCGGACATCGTAGTGGGCAAGGCCGCCGCCTTGCTCGCCGTGTTTGCCGGGTTTCGTTCCGTCTATGCCCGGACGTTGAGTAAACCCGCCCTGGCCGTGCTCGCAGAGCATGGCTTGGAGATTGTGTACGAAAATCTGGTGCCTAACATCCTAAACCGCGAAAAGACCGGCTTTTGTCCCATGGAAACTCTTACTTTGCCCATCCAGGACCCGGAAGAAGCCTATCAGGCCATCGGCGCTAAATTAGCAGAGATGGAAGCCAAACGTTAGAACCTAGCGTGCAGAAGGCGGGTAGGATTTAAGAGTAGTCGATGGAAGGAGAGAAAGAAATTACCTTAGTTACTTAACATAATATTTATTATGGGACATTCAATTAGAAGGAAAAACAAGCTGAGTTCACGAAGTTGTAATACAAAAAGCACGGCATTTTGGCCACCGTGCCCAATTAATTACTGCAAGGAGGTCTTTGTTGTGGCCAGTACTGTTGTATTTTCCCCTGAGGAACTGTCCTGGCAGCCGCATCCCAGCAAAGCCAACGTTGGTGTGTTTGTCAAGCCGCTCCTGGCAGATGGTATGGATCCTTACCTGCGAACTCTGCTGGTTAAGGTAGAGCCCGGTGGGCAAATTGTACCGCACACACATACCACCCTCGAGTTTTTTGTCGTTCTGCAAGGGGAAGCTGTAGCCCTAGTCAACGGCTCGGAAGTTAAGCTTACAGCAGGAATGAGCGTTTACGCGCCCCCCGGTGATGAACATGGCCTGAGGAACGAGGCCACCGAACCCATGCTACTTTTAGCCTGTTTCGCGCCGGCAGAGTAAGGACAGGTCCTTCTCCTCCCCTCTTTTTCCCGGCCAAACAATAGTTTGCAAGGGTAACAGCATGTGTTATACTTAATTCAAAGCCATTATTGGGCGGAAAAGGAGCTTAAGAGGGGTGGTAAGGAGATGAGAAAGAAAAACGTGGGGCTGAGTCCCCGTCAGGAACAAATGCTGGGCTTTATCCAAGCTTGGATAAAGAAGCATGGATACCCCCCTGCTGTGCGGGAGATAGGACGGGCATTAGGTTTACGTTCTAGCTCAACAGTGCACATGCATTTAAAGCAGCTGGAGGCCAAAGGCTATTTAAAACGCAATCCGAGCAAGCCAAGGGCCATTGAGGTGACTGCCAATCGACCTGTTGTGGCAGATGACGTTGTGGAAGTTCCTGTATTGGGCCGGGTAGCTGCCGGAAGGCCCATCCTCGCCCAGGAAAACCGTGAAGGCTCCTTTCCTCTACCCGTTTCTTTGGCCCAGCGTGGAACCACCTTTCTTCTCCGTATCCGCGGCGATAGTATGCGGGAGGCCGGTATTCTGGACGGCGACTTAGTGCTGGTTCGCCAACAGCCGATGGTGGAAAACGGTGAAATTGCCGTAGTTCTTTTGGATGAAGAGGCTACCGTAAAGCGGTTTTATAAAGAAAACGATCATATCCGGCTGCAGCCCGAAAACCCCAGTTACGACCCTATTATTGTGCGGTCGGCTCAAGTCTTGGGCAAGGTAATAGGCGTTTTACGGTTGCTTTAGGAAGCGCAATATAACACCCCCGTAAAGGGGGCTATTTTTTACGAAAGGTTTTCCCAGCGGCCGCAGCGGCCACCCCAGCTAGCCACCACTTTTCCTTCCATGCTAATACTGATGACTTCGCACTGATTAGAACAACCTGTGCAGTCAAAGCTGCTTGTCTTATACTCCAAGTGAGCCGCTTGAAAACCACGGAACCGGGTTGGCTGAGGGTTAGCCCGCATTTTTTCCCGGGCCAGAAGAGCGGCTCCCCAGGCACCCATTACGCCGAAATGTTTCGGTACATAAACGGGAAGTCCCAAGGCCTTCTCAAAAGCAGCCCGAATTCCAACGTTGGCCGCCACTCCGCCTTGGAAAACCACCGGTGGAAGAATTTCCTTTCCCTTGCCCACGTTGTTCAAGTAGTTGCGAACCAAAGCTTCGCACAGCCCGGCGATGATATCCTCAAGGCTGTGCCCCATTTGCTGCTTGTGTACCATATCCGACTCAGCAAAAACGGTGCAGCGCCCGGCTATACGAACCGGGTTCTTCGCCCGCAGGGCGTAGCTACCGAATTCTTCAATGGGCACGTTGAGGCGCTGTGCCTGGTGGTCCAAAAAAGAGCCGGTCCCCGCCGCACAGACCGTGTTCATGGCGAAGTCCGTCACCACCCCATCGCGCATGATAATGATTTTCGAGTCTTGCCCGCCTATCTCAAGCACCGTCTGTACATCCGGCACCAAACGCGCAGCTGCCACAGCGTGGCAGGTTATCTCGTTTTTGACGAGATCGGCTCCTACCACAACGCCGGCCAGGGTGCGGCCACTACCTGTAGTCCCGACTCCTTCGATGGTCAACCCGGCAGGCACCTTTTTCTCCAGCTGTGCCAAACCCTCTTGCACAGCTGCAATGGGTTGGCCTTGCGTTCGGATATACAGGCTGGCTAAAATCTCCCCCTCTTCATCCGTTACTACCAGGTTTGTGCTTACCGAACCTACATCGACGCCTAGATAGCCGCCCACGCTACTTGCCCCTCTCTTTTCTTGCGCCGTGCAGCCAGTAAGTCAATAAAGGCTTCAAGTCGCGTTCTGATTCCGGCCTCACCGGTTTGCTCGTCCAGAAAGAGCGTAAGCACCGGAATGTTAAGTTCCCGGCTGACACGCGGCAGAATGCTCTTGGCTACAATCTCAGGAATACAGGCAAACGGTGCCAGTTGAATAACGCCGTCAAAACCGCGCCAGGCATAAATAACCGTTTCACCAATACTGTTAAGCCCGTGTCCGCCCACCAATTCACTTAAGTATGGTCGCGCCGCCCCTTTGATATCTTTTTCTCCCGGCACGACTGCATTACCTAGGGTCCATTCCGCCAGGTAAATAGACCGTTCGGCGTACACGCCCATTTCTTCCAACATTATTTGCACGTTGTGGTTGGCAAAAGGTTCAAATACTACATAGATTTCGCCTATAAGAGCTACTTTGAGGGGTTGCCGTGTTGTGTCTTGGGGAACCTTGGCCAGTCGAGCTAAAGCTTCACTTTCGGCGGCACGGATTTCCGCTACTGCAGTTGCAGCATCGATAGCCTTCAGGCATTCCTTGTAAACCCTGCTTGTCTCTCCTTTTGTTATTTCGTAAGGCCGGATGGCATGGGCGGCCTTCTCTACCCGATCTAGGGCACTAAGTTTTGTCCAAACCCGGTGCAAGATTCCAGGAAGGCGCAGCCAGTTAAGCGGGCCTTCCACCAGAGTAGATAATACCCGCAGGAAGTCTCTCGGTCGCCTGAGTGGCGGTTCAAGGATAAGCAGGCGCACGTTGTTGTAACCCAGGTCGTGAAGAATACGCCGGTGCAACTCGCCATAATAGCCGGCCCGGCATGGTCCGACTCCCCCGGTGCTGACAATAGTATCGGCGCCGAGCGCAATTGCCTCAAGGTATGTACCAAGGAGAATCTTAAAAGGGATACAGGCGAATTCGGGCGCGTATTTAGTGCCTAGGTCCAGGGTGTGCTTGCTGGGAGGAGGTGGAACTACCACTTCATGGCCCAGCTCAGCGAATAGTTGTTTGAAGACGAGCGGAGAACTACCCATGTACGGAAATGTTATACGCACCTGTCTTCCTCCTCGCCAGCATATCGACGAAGGCTTCTACGCGTGTGTCGAGCCCTGCCTGCCCGGTTTGTTCGTCAAGCGTGAGGGTAACGAGAGGAACACCGCGCAATTTTGCTTCTAGTTCCAACATCTTTCCCAACATGGCGTCTGGAGCACAGGCAAAGGTGGATACATGAATAACGCCATCCACTCGTCTCTCAGACTGCATCCAGAATTTCCCGGCTTTGAGAACCATGTTACTGTAATGCCAGAAAAGCTCTTTATGTAATCGGTAACGTCTAAGTTCCCGAGCAGGTACCATGTCGGCCGTGTGCACCCTGGCACCCAAGCGTTGTAGCTTTCTCAGGAGTCCTCCGTTCAAAAAAGCGTCATGAACAGTGTAGGGATAACCTAAAACTGCAATGTCGAGTTGAAATTTCCCGGCTTCGTTAACCCCTAATTCATCTCTCTTATCTCCGGTATAAGGCCTGAGGGCCGGCGCTACCAACTCTCCACGGATAAGAGCTGCCTCAAAAGTTTTTTGCGCCGATACGGCGCGATAATAGGCGGTTCGGAAATCCTTGTTTGGAGCCCATTCTCGTTGTATTTTACGACAAAGGCTACGCAGACTCCAAGGCGATGTCAGATTAACCCGCACCTCAATCAGCGCCGGCAGGTTCCGCATGGAGTATTTGACCATCTCCGGCAGAGCCAAAAACTTAGGACAGAAGGTAGCTTGCGAACCTACGTTCACCATGCGGGGCAAAAAAAATAGCGTCCACCTGTTGACTGGCCAAATGCGCTACATGGCCGTGAAAGACTTTAACCGGTACGCAAAGGTCGGTGGAAGCCTCCTCCACTCCTCTGTCCAGAATCGCCTTGTTGGTAAGCGGCGAAACCACTACCTCATACCCTAACTCAGCCCAAAAAGTGTACCAAAACGGTAAATACGTATAGAAAAAGAGAGACCGTGGGATGCCGACCCGTTTCACGGTTTAACCCCCCAAGTTCTGCCACGCCTGCCGGGTTCAGAGACAATATACTCCTGCTCTAAGAGTCTGTCAAACCTCTTTTCGCCGGGCAGAAGATGCTGCTAGATTATGGTTTGTAGTAGTTGACAAAAAAAGCCTACAAGGTTAGCAGACCTCGTTCTAGCAATGCCTGGGCAGCTCGTAGAACTGCAATTTCTACCTGAAAACGCGATAGACCGCCCTGAAGGAAGACTGCGTAAGGCGGGCGCAGGGGGGCGTCGGCGGAGAGCTCTAAAGACGCCCCTTGTATAAAGGTTCCGGCCGCCATCACGACCGGTGTCTGGTAACCGGGAAGAGGAGCAGGCTCGGGACGAACAAAGGAATTAACAGGAGAGTTCTCTTGAATGGCCTGGCAGAAAGTCAGAACCGCTTCGGGTTGTCCGAGCAAGATGGCCTGAACGATGTCAGAGCGAACTTCCTCCGGTGCCGGAGAAACGGC
>JASKLG010000047.1 GCA_030153805.1 Bacillota bacterium
ACAAAGCAAAACCTTAAGCTCCGAGGTTTATGGTTCTAAGACAGCTATATATGGCAGGTTGCGGTACATTTCGTTAAAGTCAAGACCGAAACCCACCACAAAGTAATCCGGTATCTGGAACCCTACGTATTTAACCGGGACTTGAACCCGCCGCCGCGAGGGCTTATCGAGCAGGGTACAGATGGCCAGGCTCGCCGGGTTACGGGCGGCCAAGTGCCGGTAGAGGTAGTCCAGAGTAAGTCCGGTATCGATGATATCCTCCACGATGAGAACGTGCCGGCCCTCCAGGCTTTCGTCCAGATCCTTTATGATCCGCACTACGCCGGAAGACTCTGTAGCCGACCCGTAGCTTGAGACCGCCATGAAATCAAAAGTGGCGGGAAGATCGATGCGCTGGGCCAGCTCACCCAGAAAAATAACGGCTCCCTTAAGAATGCCAACCAGAAAAAGAGATTTGCCGCTGTAATCCTGGGTAATGGCCGCACCCATTTCTTTGATACGTGCTTTCAGTGTTGCTTCGTCTACGAGAATTTGTTTAATGCTGCTCATACGCATCTCCTTCCTCAGCCAGTCGTTCGCCGCACTTCAATTCTGACCTTAGCGGTGCTCGCAGGGCCGGCCACGTAGCGCGCATCTTCACGCATGCCTACGACCCAGATGACGTTATCCGGTGTGGCAATAATGAGGACACGGTCGCGCTCAGAACGCGGAACTTTGGCATCAATGAAAAAATCGCTCAGCTTTTTTCTTCCCTTCAGGCCCCGGGGACAAAACCAATCTCCGGCCCGCCGGTTACGGGCAAAAAGTTGGGGCCCGGCTTCATTATAGTCAAAATCCGCGCTGGCGACAAGGGAACCGGAAGGATAAGGTGCCGGTTTCCCTTCTATAATTACATGTACGGCACAGCCCAGCTCAGGAATGACGGTCACGCCCGGAACGGCCAAAGAATAACCAAAGGGAGTAACGGGTTCGCGTTCCTTACGCCGGCTGAGAACGAGGTCGGTCCCCACGCGCTCGGCGCGCACCCCGTGAGGCAGGTCCAGGGCCTGGCCACCCCCTGCCGCCAGCTCGAGGAGGGCCCGGGTGTGCTCGAAAGCCAGGTCGCGTGTATCTTCCCCGCTTAACGTGGCATAGGCCAAGCGAACCACCCGGCGCTGCAGGGCAAGGGGCAGGGCGGCAAGGCGTTCGCGGGCCAGCGCCAGCGCCCCTTCCTCTTCCCGGGCCACCTCCCGGTAGGCCGTCCGGGCACAATCCGCCAGGTAATTGTCTTCCTCCTGCCAAATGGCGGCCGCCTGGGCCAGTAGCTCTTTGATGCGCGGGTTAATGTTGTCCGCGAGCCAGGGGAGTAGCCGGTGGCGAATGCGGTTCCTGAGATAAGCTAAGTCCTCGTTGTAGGGATCGCGCCGCGGTGTAAGGCCGGCAGCGGCACAGCAGGCCTCGGTTTCGGCACGGGTTACATTAAGGAGAGGACGCACCACGTAGCCGTAAGGTACCTGGCGTTTGGGACGAATACCGGCAATTCCGGTGAGGCCGGCACCGCGCAACAGGTGTATCAGCACCGTCTCCGCCTGGTCGTCCAGGGTCTGGCCTACGGCAACGCGGGTGGCTCCCACGGCGTGCGCCACCCGTTCATAGAACCGGTACCGGGCCACACGGCCGGCCTGCTCCACTGTCATCCCGGTAGAACGGATAAGCGCAGGCACGTCGGCGTCTTCACGCACAAAAGGCAGATTAAGGCGACAAGCCAAGTCCTCCACCCAGCGGGCATCGGCTTCGGCCTCCTCGCCCCGAAACATATGGTTCAGGTGGGCAACTATAAGATCGAGATCGTATTCCGGAGATAGGGCGGCCAAGGTCAGGAGTAGAGCCGTAGAATCGGGTCCGCCGGATACGGCGACAACCACCTTGTCTCCCCGTTCAAACAGCCTGTGCTCTTCTACTGTTTGGCGAACTTTATCGAGAAGTGCGGTCATGATGTTCCCACCTTTTGTTCATTTTCTCCTATTCGCCGCCCGGATAGTATTTCCTTCCGCAAGAAAAAAGAGGCACTCGGCCCCTGAGGACCACGCCCCTCTTAAGCCTGCTCTACTTTAACGGCGAGCGCCGTCATATCGTCCGGTAGTCCGCCTGCCCGGCGGCCGGCCAGGTCAAGTACGGCCGTAGCCAGCTCCTCCGGCTCGTCGTCTGTCCGGCTTAAGTATTCCACCAGCCAGTCGATCCCTCCAGACCTTGTGCCGCGTGCTTCTAGAACGCCGTCGCTCACCATTAAAAGCACGTCGCCGGCCCGCAGCCGTTTTTTCGTGACGGCAGGAGCAACGGAAGGAAGTATCCCCAGTGGAGGGGAACTGGGATTTATCACACTTACCGTGCGCCCTCGCTTCACGAGGCTCGGGCAGGACCCCACTTTTATGAATTCCACTTCGCCCAGATAAGGGTCGAGGAGCGCCAAGTCCAGCGTAGCAAAACGTTCTTCCGTAGAGCGCAGCGCAAGGATGGAGTTTAACGTCTTAAGAACAAGCCCCTGATCTAACCCTGCGGCGAGAAGTTTTTCTAAGAGGCGCACAGTAGCCTGGCTCTCTTCAGCCGCTTTAGCTCCGGAACCCATGCCGTCGCTCAGGATCAGCGCCTGACGACCGTCCGGTAGCTCGAGGGCCCGGAAGGAGTCGCCCGACACATCGCCTTCCTTCTTGGCGCGGCTGAAACCGGCCGCCACAAAACGATAAGTTGGGGCGGTGGTCGCTTTGAGGCGACATTCACGGCGGCCGGAAGCGAGAGTGCAACTTAGCGGCCGCACGCGCATAGGGCGTCCCAATGCCTGACTTAGAACGGCCGAAACAAGAGTAACACACTCCCGTCCGCCGGGGCAGCTGAGACCGGAGAGAAACACCTCCGGCTGTCCCGTGGAACTCTGCCAGACTTCCACTGTTTCCACAGAAAGCTCATGCCGCGCCAGCTCTTCTTTTATGACCTGCACTTCATCTTCCAGCGCCCGTACATCCACCTTCAGTTCATCAGCCAAGTTTTTTATCACCTGAGCCATTCCTGCCAGTTGGGCCGACACCATTTCGCGCTCGTTTTCGAGGCGCCTTTGCCACTGCATGTTAATACGGTAAGTATCGAAAAGATAATTAATCGTAGTCAGTAGCTCCGGCAGGTGCCGGCACCGGCGGCGGATGCCCGGCGGTATATCTTCCTGAACCAGGCCCCCGTGGGTCTCAGCCAGAGCTAAAAGGTCCCACGTGCTCTGGTAAGTCTTAAAGAACTCCGTCTCCCAACATGTACGGTACAGGTGGCAGGTCTCACACACTTTAGCCGTAAGGGTGGAAAACAGGGTGTTAAGACGGTTCTCCTCTTTAGTTCTGGCCGTAGCGGCCACTTCCCGAAAAGAAGCGGCGAGTTCGGCGAAGATCTGGCCAAAGTCTGCCAGCCGTTCGCCGGCCACCCGGCGGAGGTGTCCTTCGTAGCTTTCCTGCCGGACCCGTTGTTCGCGGGTTCCAGGCACCAGGGCGGCGATTTCCCTAATCCAAGAGCGTGGCGTTACAGCAAAAAGACCCAAAGCCGCAGCCGGAGCCAAGAAGTAGGTAGGAGTTAAGTGGTCCGGAACCAGATAAAGGGAAAGAACGAGTTCCCCTACAAGGTAACCCAGCGCAACCCCGGGTTTTCCCGCTTCCCGTAAAAGGCCGGAGAGAAGGCCGGCAAATCCGAGAATGCTGATCCCTTCCGGCCGCACCGTCCCAACAATGGTACCAACAGTAGCTGCCAGTACTCCCATAGCCGCACCCAAACCGCCGCCTCCCGCCAGGGCTAAGAGGAGCACCAGGTAACGATTCAAAACAGATCCCGGGTTCATGGCCCCACCGGGGAGACCTGCCGTCCCCGCCAGGGCCACCGCCGTTACCAACCCAAGGGAAATTACCTCTTCGTTGGTAAGGACGCTTCCCCCTTTACGTCCCAGGGCCGCCGGCAGTCCGTACGCGAAAATCATATTGGTTACGGCCGCCAAAACGGCCTCGAAGGCGGCCAGGCCGAGATCGTACCCCGTTCCCCCGGTTACCAGAACGGTAAAACCGCGGGCAACCATAAGCGTAACACCCAAGACTAAGGCTCGTCCCGCCGGCCGCGGCGGCACCAGAGCCTTATAATGCAGGAAAGCGAGCACCGTTAAGGCAAACGCGTAGGGCAAGCTGCTTTCTAAGCCCAAGACGCTGCCCAAGCCTATGAGAGTCCAGAGGCCGACCACAGCCGATGTAAGCGGTGATTCCGCAAGAAAGGCGGCGAATAGGGCCGGGCCGAAAGGAGCAATCCCTCCCAAGAGATTAGTACGGCCTGCCAGAAAAGCCCCGACTGCAAAAAGAAGATTCTCTTTTCTTCCAAGTTGCAGGCTGCGGCCCCAGCCTTTAATCCTGCTCTGGGCGCCCCGGCTCGGATACGGACACAACCGCATGAACGCCTCTCTGCCCGGCGTCATGCCTTCACCTCCTACCACCCGTTCAGAGTCACGCAGGGTTTGCGAATCATTAGAGTGGTAGGATTATTTTAGCATTATTTACTGGAAAAACCTGTCATTTTCTGCCGTAGGTGTGCGGGCTGAAGGTCAAATCTTCTGTACACTGGGTCGACAGCGGCTGCTTAAAAAGATAATGTTAACCAAGGTTTCGTTCATCCTCACAGCCGGTTTACACACCAGTAGTTCCATGTCGCTCGGCATGGAAACGTAGGCTTGGAGCATCTTTTTAAATTCGCCGGCAGCCAGTTCCGTATCGAATCATCGGTTAATCTTAGTTCTAATGAACTGGACTTCCCCAGGTATAACAGCCACTGACCCGCTAAGGTGGTGCCAGTCTTGGCACCAAATAGTACCAAGCGCCGAACGATAACAAGAAAAAACTAAAGCGGCGCGGGTTTGCAACCTACGCCGCTCTTATGTTCTTTTGGTGGGCGGAACAGGGATCGAACCTGTGACCCCTTGCTTGTAAGGCAAGTGCTCTCCCGCTGAGCTATCCGCCCTTAAACCACAAGAAACCTGCGTTCTCATTCTAGCACGGCTCCCGACTTCCGTCAAGGGCAGGTAACCTGCGTCTTGCTAGAATTCTTTGGCTTGAAGGCCTGCTGGGTAAAGAAGTGCTCCTGGGCCAGGACTTCTTGTTTTACCCTTGGACGCGTGGTATTTATTATATTGGTAATATCGATATCCGCTATCGCCAACGCCAGTCTTGCGTTTGAGCATAGCCGCGAAGGAGAAGCTTATGTCCATGACAGACAGGCTGGTATTAGAGCAGGTAACAAAGAAGGTATCGGGTCGAGTAATTCTTCAGGACATTTCCTTTGCCGTACCCCAGGGCAGTATTCTGGCTGTACTGGGACCGTCAGGCGCCGGCAAAAGCACCCTGCTCTCTCTTCTTAACCGCTTGGAAGAACCTACCGCCGGCACCATTTACTTGGATGGAAAGGATATACGCACCCTTGATGTTTTTGTACTCCGGCGCCGCGTAGGGATGGTATTTCAACGCCCCACTCTCTTTCCCGGCACCGTAGCCGATAACATCGCCTACGGGCCGTCCCTCCGAGGCGAAAAGCCGCCACTTCCCGTGGCCGAGTACTTAAGGGAAGTCGGCCTGCCTGCAGAATTCGCTGCGCGGGATACGCAGAGCCTTTCCGGCGGTGAAGAGCAGCGGGTAGCCCTGGCCCGTGCCCTCGCCAACGACCCGGAGGTGCTTCTTTTGGACGAGCCGACCGCTGCCCTGGACAAAACGGCCGCCCACCAAGTTGAAGAGCTTGTTACCTATTCTTGCCGTCAGCGTGGGCTTACGGCGGTTTGGGTTACCCACGACCTCAAGCAGGCACAGCGGGTAAGCGACCGGGTAGTTCTTATCATCGGCGGCCGGAAGATTGAAGAAGGGCCTACCCCGGACTTTTTTTATTCGCCGCAAACGAAAGCAGGGCGTGCCTTTCTGGCGGGGCACCTCACAAAAGTCGACACGGAGGTACGATGATGTCCTACCTATCCCTTACCCTTTCTCTTTCCTTTGTCGGCCTTGCCATGCTCATCTCCTTCTGGCAGCGCCTCAAGCTAGAACGGGACTTGTTTATAGGCACGGTGCGCGCTTTCATTCAACTTACCGCCGTAGGGTACTTGCTTAAGTTTATCTTCAACCTGGCCAGCTGGCAGTACGTTGCACTTATGCTGGGGGTCATGGTGTTAGTCGCAGGTCAGAATGCCGCCCGGCGCGCCGAAGGTCTGCCCAACGCCTTCTTTCTGGTCGCGCCGGCCATTGCCGTAGCCGAAACCATAACTTTAGGGATGTTGGTGGGGCTGGGAATCATCCCCTTCACGCCGCAGTACGTTATTCCTATTAGCGGTATGATAATCGGCAACGCCATGGTGGCCTCCGGCCTTACGCTGAATCGCCTGCGCGCCGAAATCACCGCCCGGAGGGCCGCCATCCTCACCACCCTCGCCCTGGGCGGCACATCCCGCCAGGCAGCCGAACCAGCTCTCAAAGCAGCAGTAAAGGCCGGTATGATCCCCACCGTAGATTCCATGAAAACGGTGGGCCTCGTTCAGCTCCCGGGGATGATGACCGGGCAAATCATTGCCGGCATCAGCCCTGTGGAAGCCGTTAAGTACCAGATCCTCGTCCAATTCATGTTGAGCGCGTCCGTAGGCATTACCAGTATGTTGGTGGCCCTCTTTGGTTACCGCCTCTTTTTCACCTCCGCCCATCAGCTGCGCCTTCCGAGCACCAACCCCAGTCGTTAGCATTTAAAGAGCAGGGGGCATAGCTTTGCTCTTAACCACGTGCAGCTACATTCCTTTGGAAATTCCATTGGCCTTGGGTATACCGGCGCGAAGGCTTCTCCCTAAAAATGCCGGTCATGAAGCCGACTCTTATCTACCGCGGGATTTTTGCCCTTACGCGCGCGGCGTGCTCAGCCAGGTCTGGGCCGGGAAAGTGTCTCACGCGCTTTTGGGCGTGGCCGTAGCCGGCTCTTGCGACGCCATGCGCAGGGTTTATGATGTGCTGCGCCACTACGCGCCGGACATACTCAGCTTTTACCTCGACGTACCCCGGACCCAAAACGAGGATGCCGTATCCTACTACGCTGGGGTGCTCCGTTCTTTTGCCCACGACCTGGCAGCTGCTTACCCCGGTGCCCCGCCGGAAAGGGAATGGCCCGAGCGGCTTTGGCGCGCGGCTCATGAGCTAGACATCCTGCGCCGCGCGCTCCTTACAGCCTATCCAACACCTGAAACCGTTCAGGGCGATGCCGGTAGTGGTAACAAGCCGCTTGGGGTGTGCGCTTCTGTAACTGAGTGGGTCGAGCTTTACTTCGCGCTGAATGAGGCACTCGCGCTGCCGGGTTCCGGCCCCCCCGACTGGCTCCGGGCGGCCGAGTCCGTGCGAAGTTCGACGACCTCGCCGGCAGCGCCGCGTGCTCCGGTGGTGTTGCTTATGGGGAGTTTCCTGCTCGATGCTACTATACCGGCCGCCCTCGAAGCCAACCGATTGGGCATTGCCGCCGTGGACTCCTGCCTGGGCTGGCGAAGCCTGAAGGTGACGCTTTCGCAAGCCGAAGGGGACATCTTTTTGCGGCTGGCTGCAGCTTACCTCAGAAAACCCCCCTGCCCGCGCCTGCTCGTTCGCCAAGCCCGCCGTAGTTGGCTGGAAGAACTCCTGTTTCCAGAAGGCGGAAAAGAGGCCGAGGTTGACGGCGTAGTCTACTTCGTGCCGAAATTCTGCGATCACGGCTACTATGAAAGCGTAGACGTCAAAGACTGGCTCTCCGAATACGGCCTCCCTTTCCTCCTTTTGGAAAGCGAATACGGCGCAGGGCTTTCGGCTCAAATGCACACCAGGCTGGCCGCCTTCCGGGAACTTCTTGAGGAAAGGCAAGGCCAGCAAGGCGCAGCCAGGGCGAAAGAAGGTCGGCGGACATGAAGAGTGAAAGCGGCAACGTGCGGCGTCTTAAGCTCGCCCGCCTGTTCCTCGCGAATCACCTGACGTATTTCCTGGCCCGCCTGGCGCTTGGACCGCTGGGCCGCCGGCTTCGTTCCTACCAAAAAGTAGCAGTCCGGGGCATCCTTTCCGAACTTCATGCCGCTTTTTCCGGAGAGAAACCGGTGATCCTGGCCAGCGCCTTTGTGCCAACGGAGCTAATCTACGGGCTCGGAGCAATCCCCGTTCTGCCCGAAGTGTGGAGTGGTTTTGCGGCGGCGGCCGGGTTCAGTGCGCCGGCCGTAACCGCTTCCGAAGGATCCGGTTACTCGCAAGATTTGTGTAGCTTTCACCGCTGCAGCTTGGGACTGGAAAACCTCGAGCTCCTACCGAAACCGGCGGCCGTCATTGTTTCGTCTCATCTCTGCGACGGTGGCCGGTGCTCCCTATACCGCCACAGCCGTTCTTTTGGTTGTCCGTTCTACGTTCTCGACGTCCCCTATGCCGCGACTCCAGACGGAGTGGCCTGGCTCGCCCACCAGCTTGAACGCGTAGCCCAAGACCTAGTACTTAAGGTACCCGGGCTCTCCCTTGCCGGCCTGCCGAAGGCACTCGCGGCCGCCAACCGCGCCCGCAGCGAGTATCTGGCCGTCTGCCGGCTGAGGCGGAACCAGCCGGCCCCTTGGGCGGGGAGCGAAGCCTTAAACTACGTGGCCGTTTTCCTTTCCGGCTGGGGAAGCCCCTGGCTGCCCGAGTTTTACGCCCAGCTTAGAACCCACCTTGAAGAAACCATCCGCCTTGGCGCTTTTCCCGTGTCCGACGAGCGCCACCGCCTGCTCTGGCTGAACTTACGCCCGTACTATTCCAGCTCGATTTTCCGCTACCTGGAAAAAGAATGTAACACCTCCATAGCCTTCGAAGAATACAGCCACCTGTACTGGCCGCCCCACCGGCCCGACGCCTGGGCCGAAAGCTTGGCTGCTAAACTCCTGTCCCATTTCGGCTGGGGGCCGATCGAGCGGAGGTTGGAAACCATCTGGAACCTGGTCCAGGAGTACGGAATAGATGGGGTAGTTCAGTTTAATCAATGGGGCTGCCGGCAGTCTAACGGTGGCGGCCGCTTCTTGGCCGACTTTTTACGCGAGCGCGGCGTTCCTTTTTTGGAGCTGGCAGGCGATGGCGTAGACGGGCGCAGTTCCGGCACAGCCCAGCAGCTTACCCGTATCGCCGCCTTTGTCGAGCTGCTTGATGCCCGAAATACGCCGTCGCCGGCCCGAGGAACGAAAGCAATTCCACGGTGAAACGGGGTGGACGATTATGCTTGTAGCCGGCATTGATTCCGGTTCAACCGCCACCAAAGTGGTGCTCTTAGCCAACGGACAGGTCGGCGCCACCTACACTGCCGCCACAGGTGCAGACCCTCAGCGCGCGGCCACGCGCTGCCTAGAAGCGGCCTTGGCCCAGGCCGGGGCGCCGGCCGATGCAGTAAAGGCCGTGGTGGCCACCGGCTATGGGCGCGAGCGCGTGTCCCAAGCCGACCGGACGCTCACCGAGATCACCTGCCATGCTCGCGGCGCTCACGCCCTGGTACCCGAGGCCCGCACCGTGATCGACATCGGCGGGCAGGACTCTAAGGTGATCCGCCTTGATGACGCGGGGCTACTTCTCGACTTCGTCATGAACGACAAATGCGCGGCCGGGACGGGGCGGTTCCTTGAGGTCATGGCCAACCGGCTTGAGCTGGACCTTGACAGTTTTGGTGAAGAGTGGCTCGGAGCCAAAGAGGCGGCCAAGGTTTCCAGCACATGCACCGTTTTTGCCGAGTCAGAGGTGATCGGCCTGATCGCCGCCGGCATACCACGGCCGGCTATTATTCGGGGGCTATGCGAAGCCGTGGCCGCACGCGTGGCCAGCATGGCGCGCCGGGTGGGCCTGGTCCCGACGGTTGTCTTCACCGGGGGCGTAAGCCTGAATGCCGGCGTTAGAAGATCGCTGGAGAAGCTCATCGGTCAAGAAATAGTCGTGCCCCCACTCTCCCAGTTCATGGGGGCATACGGAGCGGCGCTTTTTGCGCAGGACTTGGCCCGGGAAAAAGCGGAAGCGGCCGGCGTATCCCGCTAGTACTTAGTGAAACAGAAAGACCCGGTCGCGGTAGTCGCGTAATATGTCCTGGCGCAGGTAGGTAATAAGACGGGCCAGAAGGGTCGCCGCCTCCTCACGCGTGAGGTAGGCATTAGGACGGGCACGGCCGAAGCTGTCACCGGTAATCAGGCCGATCTCCCTGGCAACAGCAAAGCTTCTTCGCGCCCAGGTCGGGATCTCGCGGTCGTCGACAAAACCGGGGCTCACGGCAGCCGGGCTTAAACTTTCAAAGCCGAGGGCGCGAATAAAGGCAGTGACGGCCTGAGCGCGGGTAAGATAAGAGCTGGGGCCGAAATAACCGGGAGCTATGCCCGTCATGATCCCCCGGTCGCTCACAAGTTTAAGGTAGGGCCATAGAGGATCGGTGGCGGGCACATCGCGGAAGGGACTCGGAGGTGGCTGTGGAACCTGGCCGGAGGGAAGGCGGCCGCTCTGCTCTTGGGCAGGCGGCTCAAGGCGCAGGGCGCGGGCTAGGGCTACGGCAAATTCCTGCCGCGTCACTTGGACCGTGGGGTGAAAATACTTGTTCTGCCAGTCCCAGGCCGCCAAGCTTCCCACCAGGGTGATATCGGCTTCGGACCAACGTCCTTGCACGTCGACATATTCCGGTACCGGGAGGCGCCTGGTAGTGGGTGTTCCCGTGAGGTTCAGCGTTACCTCCCCTATGTTGCGGCGACTGCCGGCTACTTCGCCGGCACTGTCTAACCGGGGAAGATCGTAACTTACCCGGAGTATTCCTTCCTGCGTTTCTGTTTCCAAATACCCGCCGGCAAAGCTTATTTCACGGGGCTCGTTGGGAACGTACTCTAAGTTGAATTTCCCTGAATGCGATGCCTGGCAGGTGAAAGTGGCTTCCCAGGAAGCTTTGTGTTCCACCGTCTGCCGTACCTGCCGCCCCTCGGCGTTGGTAGTTTGTTCCTGGGTGGTCCAAGTGCGGTCGAAGGTTACCGTACCGTACAGGTTCTGGACCTCCGTACGCCCCCATGGGTGATCGTACCCGGTGATATCTCCGGATAGGGTTACCGTTACCTGCCCTTCTTTTCCGTTGATGGTGTACACCCGTTTTCCTTCCACATTCCCGGCAAAATAAGAAACTGCTGGTTCATTTACGGTTACGGTGGAGCGGTTCCACACCGACCTGGCCTCATCGAGAATATAGCGGGTGCGTCCGACAACGATGGTCTCGCGCATGCGTGCAGCTTTGGTTTCGGCAGTAATTTGCTTTCCTTCCTCTTTCCAAGTAGTAACCAGGGTAAGCTGGCGGGTCAGCTGCAGGCCCGCCTCTTTGTTTTCCAAACGGTAGGTGTACGCGCTCTCTATCGTGTTGCCGCGCGCCCTCCCCGGCCGCACCGTAACGGTGCCGCTTGCCACCAGCGGCTCGCCGGTCACGAAGACCACTTCTTGGTAGGCAGCACTACCGTTCATTCCTACCTCACCGCTGATACCGCCTTCGAGGCCCGCCGGCGAAGGGGCAGCTTCAGCGACGGAAAAGAAGAAGAAAGCTACAAGGATAGTGGAAGCCAACCAAGCCGTGAGCGCCCTGCGCACAACTCTCACTCCTTGACCAGAATGAGGAGGGCCGTCTGTCCCTGCCGGAGCACCATCAGTTCGTCGCCCTCCCGCAACATTGTCCAGGTACCACAGCGGCCGTCCCTGACCACCAGGGCTTTGTCAACCCGCAGTTCTTCCGTTGCCGAACCGCCCTGCCAGGTCCCCTTCGCCGGGCTGTAATCCAGCACCCCTGCGATCTTTAACGTCACTTTCGGCGAACTACCATCTTCGTAAATACCGGCCACCCGCGCGCTGGTCAGGCGTTCTGCCCCCAGCTGGCCCTCCGGCCATAAGGATATGCCGAACGTCTCGTCGTCTCGGGCAACGGCTAGGGCCGTAGCTTCGTCATAAAGATCTTGGTAGAAGCCCTGCCGGAATTCGGCCGTCGAAAGGACTGCCGGTGTTTCGCCCAGGAGGCTCAGGATGAAAGTATCGCGGTTCAGGCCCAGATCAGTGGTCCGGCCCCGGCCGTGGTAGTCCCATTCGCTCTCATCGAGGGTGTAGTAGGGGCCGAGCGTCCAGGCACCCGTCCCTACGGCCTCCACTCCGCCCTTAAGTACAATAATGGTGCCGGGAATTACTTCTGGACGGCCCAATACCTGTACGATCAATCCCAAGTCGCCGGCCGTTCCTTTATCAACCAATACTTGGACGCTGTCGTCTTCCGTCAGAGCATACGGATCTGCCAGGCGGCCCTCTTTCAGCACGATCGCCCCCGGGCTTAAGGCAATTCGCCCGGCGGGAAGCTCGAGTTCACCCAGGGCCGGGTTCACTTTCTCTACTTTGCCTGTGTACGCCTGCTCCTGACCCTCTTTGATTACGACTCGGAGGGCCTCCGGGCGGCCAAAAGCTTCTGTTACAGCAACATAAGCAGTGCGTCCTCGGAACTTTTCGGCTGCTGCCAAATCCACTTCGGCGTCCCCAAGCCAAATATCGGCGCCGGCGGCCAGGGGAAGGCGCAAGACCGCAGCCGCCACACTCTGCCAGGTTTCGCCTTCCAGGCGTTGGGGGGAACTTAAAACGACCTCGTTGCCGCGGGGTGAAAACGGTGCCAAATAACCCCGGTAGAGGGCCTGCACCCGCCCGGCCCGTCCGGCCACGTTGATGTGTTCTACCCAGGTGGCATCCGGTCCGGAAAGCTTAAGTTCCACCCGGTCGCCCGGTTTTACGGCGCTAAGGCTGCTTGCCCGGCCGCCGGCCGTAACTCTGGTGCCGGAGCTTAAACCGTATTCGGCGGTCACTCCGCTGGGAAGCACCACGATCAGGTGCTTTTCGTCCACATACCGTACCTGACCGCCGACAAACCGGATGGGAGAAGGTTCAATATAGGAAGGCTCGTTTTCAATGGCTGCAATATTCCAGGCTGTTCCGGCCAAAGCCTGAACAATAACGCGCCGGCCCGGGATAAGGTCGGCCAGGTAAGCCCTTTGCCCGCCAATGGTCACGGCCGACTCAGGAGAGATGAAAAAGGCATGCCTAATTCCGCTGTCGTCCACCAGCACCAGGCGGCTTCCTGCCTGGTCAACTTCCTGCACCACACCCTCTATCCGGCTGAGGGAACCGTCGAGAACCTCGGCAAAAGGCACCGTGCCTTGCTGAGTCACGAGATAGCGAATGTTTTGCCCGGCAGCAAGGCCGCCCACGGTCAACTTACCGCCTTGCAGCACAACTACGCCTTGGAGAATCTCTCCCGCAGGCGTTGCAGTAAGTTTTAGGGCTATAGCCGTGCCGCCGGGGCCGGTGATTTGCCAAAGTGTAGAAAGGACGGGTTTTCCTCCCAGCTCTTCCCTTTCCTCGCTCCGGCCGACGACGGTACCGAGTTGCCAAAGGGTAGTGCGGCCGGGAGGCAGGAGGCGATCTAACGTATCCAGCATCTGCGCCAGCTCTAAGCGGGTAATCCCTCCTTGAGGAGCCAGGCGATCGGGCGCAGGCCCCTGGATGAGGCCTAGGGCTAGGGCCTGCTCGACATCGGGCACATACTCAGGGCTCACTGCATTCCCGTCCGCGTACGTATTTAAAAGACCGCCGAAATACGAAGAGAAAAACCGGCCCTCAAGCCGCAGTGCCCGCACCATCCAGGCCGCCACTTCTTCACGCGTTGCAGGGGCATCCCAGGGCTTCTGTCCGGGGCGGGCATTTGCTCCGCCGGTAAGTCCGCGTGCCGTGGCTGTTGACACGGCCGGTTGGGCCCAGGCTGCCGCCCCGCTCCCGGAATTGGCCGCAGCCGCAGGAGCGCCC
>JASKLG010000048.1 GCA_030153805.1 Bacillota bacterium
AAATTAAAGACCTGCCGAAGTGCCCGGCAGGTCTTTCGCTCCGCTGGTATCTGGCAACGCGGCCGCTCCACTTCGGTATCCGGCATAACGGCCTGAAACCGAAGCAGGAAGATGTTGGCCGCAGCGCCGCCGTCTACTTCATTAGTCAGCAGTTACCCGAAAGCCCCACCCGAACCACAGTTTTTTGCTTAGAAGTGGAATTAAAGCAGGATTGAGGGGGTAATTGTAGAAGTACTAAGCGAATTTAGAAGCCAAGAGGAGGGCACAGGATGGGCAAATCCATAGTTCATACGGCAGAGATGGTCTGGGTGCTCGACCCGGCGGAGCCTTTTGCCGGACCGGTTAAAGACGGCGGAACGATCGTGGCCAGAGTGAGTCCCGGATGCTGGGGCGCTATGATAACCCCGGATTATCCGAGTGGGCACGAGGTAACGCGGCCCGTCGCCGTGGAAGGAGCTAAAGTAGGCGACGCCATTGCCTTGAAAATCCGCAAGATCCAGGTTCTTTCCCTGGCGACTACTTCCGGTACCGACGCACCTCAGGAAGGCCATTATCTGGGCGATCCTTTCGTGGCGAAGCGATGCCCGCAATGCGGCCTAATCAACCCCTCCACTTACGTCGAAGGAGTGGGGCCGGGTGCGATCCGCTGCCGAAAGTGCGGCAGTCCCGTTCATCCCTTTCTCCTCGAAAACACGTACACCTTACTTATGGATGAGGAACGTCAGGTTGGCGTAACCGTTCCGCCCGCCGCAGCTGCGGAAATCGCCGCCGATGCAGCCCGTTTCAGCGCTCTGCCGCCCGAGTCCAGACAATATTCCGCCAACCTCTTTGCCCGCGGCGACCTTCCTGGCCTTATCGCTCCCTTGAGGCCCATGGTCGGCAATATAGGAACCTGCCCAGCCGTGCGCATGCCGGCCTCGCACAATGCCGGTGACTTTGGCAGTTTTTTGGTAGGAGCGCCCCACGACTTTGCCTTGTCGGAAGAAGAGCTGGAGAAGCGCACGGACGGTCACATGGATGTCAATGAAGTGGTAGAAGGGAGCCTCCTCATCGTGCCGGTCAAAGTGGACGGCGGCGGAATCTATGTCGGGGACGTCCATGCAATGATGGGCGACGGCGAGATCGCCGGTCATACCACAGATGTCTCCGCCGAAGTAATCATCGAGGTCAAGGTATTAAAAGGCCTTACCCTTGAAGGGCCAATCCTTCTGCCGCTTCAGGAGGACCTGCCCAAGATCGTCCGCCTGCGCACATCTGAGGTCCTGGCGCGCGCCCGCCGTATAGCTGACCATTACGGCTTTGCGCTGGAGGACGAAGTGCTACCCATCCAGGTGATAGGCACAGGCAAAGATCTCAATGCCGCCACGGCCAATGGTTTAGCCCGCTTGTCCAGGTTAACTGCCCTCCCCTTACCCGAGGTACGCAACAGGTGCACCATAACCGGGCAAGTAGATATCGGGCGACTGCCCGGCGTGGTGCAAATAAGTATGCTGGTACCCAAGCTTATTCTGAAACGGCTTCAGCTCTGGAACCTAGTGGCAGAACAATACCAGGAGCGTTGCGACGGCTGAACCCCACGATCGACGACGGCTCGTTCTCCTTCGCCAACTCGTAGCTCTTGGCGGAGCAGGCTCTGTCGATCAAGGAAAAGCCGGCCATTCGCTGCCCAACTTGATTGTCATTCAGGCCGGGTGCCCCAGGATGACCGCACGAAAACTTAAATGCAGCGCGGACAAGTAAGGAGGCCGATTAATGGAAGTAAATATTGAAAGGCTCGACCACGTGGCGATCCAGGTAAGGGATCTGGAACGGTCGCTCGGCTTTTATATGGGGACTTTAGGGTTGAGATTGCAGGAAAGAACCGAGGTTCCGGAAAGAAGACTCAAGAAAGCGCTTTTAGCGGTCGGGTTGGGACGCATTGAGCTTATTGAGTACGAAAATCGACCTATTCCTACCGCCGATGGCCCAGTAGCCCACATTGCCCTTGAGGTACAAGACATTGAGGAAGCATTAGCCGAGCTAAGTAAAGAAGGCGTCTCCTTGGAAGATCAAAAACCCCGGGAAATTGGAGGAGACATGAAAATTGCCTTTCTCCGCGGGCCGGATCAAGAGTTGATCGAACTTGTCGAGAAGCCTTGAATCACTAGCACCGGAAAAAAGTCTCCCTTCCGCCTCGTCGGAAGGGAGACTTTTGTGCTGTATTTCTACTTCCACCTTTATCTCTTTCTCACGTATACCACCTTGCTCCGCATAAGAACCACGTAAAATGCGGTGGCCAGAAAGACATTCACCGCAGCAGCAAGAATCAGCGGAGCCAACGAACTCGTCACCAGCGCCGCCCCTCCCAGCGGCCAGGAAAGCGCTGCCGCGACCACGCCCGCCAGGAAAATTGTTGCCAACATGGCCAGAACCGGCCCGCCACGTTCGTAGGCTAGACGCAGGCAGGTAGCCCAGAGGGCCGCCTGTGCGGCCGTATAGAGATGGACCAATATTCCCAGGGGAAAAGCAGAGAGTAAAGCGCTCAAGAGAGAACCGAGACCCGCCACCAAAGCCCCTTCGCTCCAACTAAAAGCAAGGGCCGCAAAGTAACCCGGTGCTGCCTCCAGGGTTATCGCTCCTAAAGGTCCCGGTATTTTAGCCATCGCTCCTAAAGCCGAAAGGACAATAAAGACGATAAGACGGGCCGCCTGCTGATAGGCACGAGCATCCACTCGAGCCCGCGGCAACCTTGCTCGCACCCGGGGGACCACCATCCTGTAACACCTCCCTTTGGCACTTTTCTCCTTAAAATCCTTATTCCCGCGCTGCTACTCTTAGACCGGGCGGCTCTTGGGAATATCCTCCAGGTAGCTGCACCGAACCCGCACCGGACGCAACGTAACTGAGCGCGTTATAACACCATCACCACCCCATACCCTGAGGCAGGCGTTATCATGTCCGTAACGCGAGAGTCAGTAGAACCTGAACTATATTAGTAAGGACAACAAAGAACCCTGGGCAGGCACAATTTGCCCAGGGCTCTGATACTAAGAGTCAAATCCAGAAAGGTTTTCGCATTTGAGGCGAAGGATAACGCAAACTACTAGGCTTCCCAACCGGCCCAGAAGGCTTTAAGGTTGGCTTCGACGGTTTTTGGTGGTACGTTTTCGCTGACGACTTTCTCCCAGGTGCCCGGCGGAATGTCCATGCGCTTGGCCAAGGCACCTAGGAGCACGATGTTCTGGGTACGGACGTTACCTGCTTTCTCCTCGGCCAGCTTGGCGGCGTCAACCACCACCAGGTCCTTTACCTTTTGTTTCAGGATGTCTAAGGCGTTATATGGGTATTCCGCTTTGCCCAGGAGCACCGGCGCCGGAAGAAGCGCCAGGTCGTTTACCACCAGAGTGCCTTCGGGTTTGAGGTAAGGCAGGTAGCGGAGGGCCTCCAGCTTTTCGAAGGCCAGGATAAGGTCCGCCGTCCCCCGCTCCACCAGCGGCGAGTAAACCTTGTCGCCGTAGCGCACGAAGGTAACTACGCTGCCGCCGCGCTGGGACATGCCGTGAACTTCCGACATCTTCACATCAAAACCTTCTTCTACCAACACCCCGGCGAGCACGCGGGTCGCGAGGATGGTTCCCTGGCCGCCGACGCCGACCAAGAGGACGTTCGTGACTTTAGCCACGTTCCCCACCCCCTACTTTTTCGATGGCACCAAAGGGGCAGACCTGGCCGCAGACAAAGCACCCGTTGCAGGCAGTTTGATCGATGGTAACACTCCCGTCCGGGTGGCTGACAAGGGCCGGACAGCCGGTTCTCAGGCAGGCATGGCATTTTGTGCACTTTTCTTGGTTGATAACGGCCTTGCCCAAATCCGGAAGCCCCTTAAGGAGGGCACAAGCCCGGCGACAGATGACGACCGAAGGACCGTCGTATTCCAGGGCGTGACGCACTGCAGCCTCCACGGCCTTCAGGTCGTACGAGTCGACAGTTTGCACATCCTCCACACCCAGGGCGCGAACCACATCCTCGATCTTGATTTCTACGGTGGGTTCGCCTTTGGCGGTGATGCCGCTTCCAGGGTGAGGCTGGTGGCCGGTCATGGCGGTGGTCCGGTTGTCCAGCACCAGGAGCACGCCGCCGCCTTTGTTAAAGACCATATCGGCCACGCCGGGCATCCCGCCGTGGAAGAAGGTGGAGTCACCAATTACGCCTACCGCCCGGCGGTCTAAGCCGCTCCAGGCGCCTACCTTCTGAAAACCGTGGGCCATGCCTACGCTGGCTCCCATGCAGATGGTGGTGTCCACCGCCTCAAGGGGTGGCTGCAGGCCGAGCCCGTAACAGCCGATGTCCCCCATTACCGGCACGCGCAGCTTCTTTAAAATGTAGAAGACCGGCCGGTGCGGGCACCCGGCGCACAGCACAGGCGGCCGGGTCGGAAGGTTGAGGTCGGCCACCTGGTTCGGTGCGGATTCGGCACCGAAAAATTTCTGCCGCAAAATTTCGGGCGAAAGTTCATACATATTGGGAACAATCTCTTTGCCGACGACGGGAATACCCATAGCTTTTATTTGCGTCTCAAGGAAGGGATCGAGCTCTTCAATAACGTAGAGCTTCTCCACGCCGGCGGCAAACTCGCGGATGAGCTTCTCCGGGAGCGGCCAAGTGAGGGTCAGCTTAAGACAGGACGCACCGTCGCCGAAAACTTCTTTGGCATACTGGTAACTGATACCGCTGGTAATGATACCGACGGACCGGTCGCCCCACTCGATGCGGTTGTACGGGAAGGTTTCGCCAAACTCGGCCAAGCGGCGCGTCCGTTCTTCCACAAAAACCCGCCGTTTCATGGCGTTGGCCGGAACCATGCAGTACTTCGCCACATCTTTTTTGTACTCTTTAATTGGAACCTCCTGGCGCTCGCTGCACTCCACCAGCCCTTTAGCATGGGCGATACGGGTGGTAATCCGGAGAAGCACTGGGGTGTCGAATTCTTCGCTGATCCTGAACGCCTCACCCACCAAGTCTTTAGCCTCTTGACTGTCGCTGGGTTCGAGCATGGGGATCTTGGCGAAGGGCGCAACGTTGCGGTTGTCCTGCTCGTTCTGTGAACTGTGGAGGCTCGGCTCGTCCGCCGTAACGACAACTAGGCCCCCATTTACTCCAGTGTAGGCGGCAGTGAAGAGGGGATCAGCTGCCACATTAAGCCCAACGTGCTTCATCGCCACGAGGGCCCGGGCACCGGCCAGGGAAGCGCCCAAAGCCACTTCCAGGGCCACTTTCTCGTTGGAGGACCATTCGGCGTAGATCTCCTTGTACGGGATGATATTCTCTAAGATCTCCGTACTCGGAGTCCCCGGGTAGGCGGCTGCGAACGTGCACCCGTACTCGTAAGCGCCGCGCGCAATCGCCTCGTCCCCCGAAAGAAGCTTCTTCACGCTATTTCCCCCTTTCGCAGATTCTTTTCTGCTACTACCGTCCTACCATTCTTCAGCATAGAATTTCGGCAACTAGGGCGTAATTCCTCTTTTGATAAAAAGAAAACGGGGGCAAACTACCCCCGGTGTTTTTTGTTCCTCAGCCTATCTTTTCCTCGCCGCTACCACACCAAGAGCAATGGAAAGGAGCTTGGTCTCGTGAGTATCGGCTCGGGAAACAAGCACTACAGGTGCCCTGGCACCGACAATGATCCCTGCCGACCGGGCTCGACCAAAATAGGTCATGGCCTTGCCTAGGAGGTTGCCGGCTTCGATATCGGGAACGAGCAGGATATCCGCCTGGCCCGCAACGGGGCTGATAATACCTTTGTGCCGGGCAGCCTCAGGGCTTACGGCATTATCCAAAGCAAGCGGTCCATCGATGATACAGCCTTTAATCTGGCCACGCGCCCCCATCTGGGCCAGGGCCGCCGCATCCAGAGTAGCCGGCATGTCTGGGTTGACGACCTCTACAGCTGCCAGGGCGGCCACTTTAGGCTGGGCAATTCCCAGAGCATGGGCCACCTCTACTGCGTTAGCCACGATGTCGGCCTTTTGTTTGAGATCCGGAGCCGGGTTCATGCCGCCGTCGGTGAGGAAAAAGAGGCGGTCGTATCCGGAAACTTCATAGATCATAACATGGCTTAAGATGCGCCCGGTCCTCAGTCCAATGTCCTTATCTAGCACCGCCCTTAAGACATCGGCCGTAGGCATGAGCCCTTTCATCAAGAGATCCGCCCGGCCGGAGCTTACCAGTTCCACTGCCCGCCGCGCGCAGGTTGAAGTTTCCTCGGCGTTTATAACTGGGATACCGGCAAGGTCCAGCCCAACCTGTTCGGCCAAGGCACGAATCTTTTCTTCCCTGCCGACAAGAAGAGGTGTGGCAATGCCCTGTTCCAGCGCTTCCTTGACCGCTAAAAGGACTTCTTCGTCCTCCGCCGCCGCCACCGAGAGGCGCAACGGGCCGTACTCCCTGGCCTTCTGAAGAAGTTCAGCCAGGCTCTTGGTCACGCCTTTTTACCCCCCTCCTCTTTCTTAACGAAAGTGCCTTTCTCCCCGCAATCAGGGCACTTCTGGGGCTTGCAACGGCCTTCTTTTTCAAAGCCGCATTTGCTGCACTGCCAAACGGCCACCAAATTTCACCTCCCGCTATTACTTTCGACGACGTCCGCCCTTTTCCTCCCATATTTTGCCCGTCCGGCCAGCCCCTGTTTCTTTTCTTTCTAAAATTACAGGTTGACCGGCCAAGGTCAATCACCAAAAACTTAGGGAGGTAGTTAATACCTCCCGCAGCCACTACTTATTTTCTGCCAGGGTCTTCTCGGCCCGCTCGATGGCCAGCCGGACCAGGTTGCCGCAATCGCGCGAAGAAACCTCGCCCCAGTAGCCGTCACGGACAGCATCTGCCACCCCGAGCTCTTCGGCTAACTCGTACTTGAGTCGTTCGGACATAACCCCACGACCTCGCCTACTCATTAGCCTCACTCCTTAAGCTTAAGTAGTGGCAGATTTAGTTTTCCCGTTGCTCTCCTTTCATCATCCTGGTGAAGGGCTGGTGTTCTTGTTTGCATCTACCTGGTTCGCCTTACTTATTCAAGAAGTTTCTTTCCCGGTTCGCCGGCTGTAGCCGGCCGCGGTCCCGGTTTTGGCCGTTGCCGGCCGCTATGGCTCTCAATATAATAATGATCTTTATAAATCAGCTCAGAAACAGGCACGATCTGGTAACCTTCGGCCTGGAGTTTTTCGATGATCGTTGGTAAAGCTTCCGGCGTATGTAAGGCGTTGTTGTGAAAGAGCACAATAGAGCCAGGTCTTACCTGATCCAGCACCCTCCGTGTAATTTCCTCGGCAGAAAGATCCTGCCAATCGAGAGAGTCCACATCCCACTGAATAGTAAACATGCCCAACTCTTCCACAGTTTTGATAAGGGTGTTGTTGTAATCGCCAAAGGGCGGCCGGAAGAGAAGCGGGTCCTGCCCGGTAAGTTCCTTAATCCGCTTGTTCGTGCGCGTGAGCTCAGCCCGTATTTCTTCGGGGCTAAGAGTAGACATGTGGGGATGCGTAGCCGAATGATTCCCGATCTCGTGCCCGGCGGCCGCAATCTTTTTCGTCACTTCTGGATATTTTTCCATCCAAAAATCTACGAGAAAAAAAGTGGTTCTAACCTGGTATCTGTCCAGTATTTCCAAGATCTGGGGTGTTTTGTCTGCTCCCCAGGCAGCATCGAAGGAAATGGCCACCTTTCTTGCTGGCGTCTCTACCGAATAGATGGGAACAAGCCTTTCGGTCGGAGCAAACACCGGGAGGAGCAGGGTTACAGATTCCGCCACGGCCAAGCTTAAAGCCAGGCTGAGTACGATACCACCTATGATCACCCGCGGCCAAGAAAAATAGAACACCTTCACGCTCCGTCACCCCCCTCCCTTCATTCTATGGGGGCGGCGACAGGCGTAGAACCAGCCTGCCGTTCACGTAAACGCTTTGTCAGGGAAGGGAGGATTAGTTTATGCCGTCTCTTCCCGGGCTTCCTGCGGCAGGCAAATCTCAAGGAGCTCCGTTATTTTAGTAAGAAGAAAGTCCGGTTTCTCCGCCAAGAGTAGCTCGCGCGGCAGTGCGCTCCACAGGGCCGCTGCCGTATACGTGCCTGCCGCCCGCGCAGAGGCCAGGTCCATGGGACTGTCCCCTACCATTAGCGCCTCCTCTGGATTTACCTGAAGAAGCTCTAAAGCTTTAAGCACCGGATCCGGCTCGGGTTTATGCCGCACTGTATCTTCCAGCGTGACAACGGCCTCCATATAACCTTCTAGGTTAAAGAGCCTGAGCCCCCGCAAAGCCAATCCCCGCCGCTTGGAAGTCACCACCGCCAGCGAAAGGCCGGCTTTTTTCAAAGCCGAAAGCGTCTCGCGCACGCCCGGAATAAGGGTGGTGGTAGCATCATGCCGGGACTCGTTATAGCTCCGGTAAGTTTGGAGCATTTCCTCCGCCTTCTCCGGTGAGAAATGACACAGGGCTTCAATGAGCGGACGGCCGAACGTAGACACAATTTCCTCGACCGGCACCTCGCGCCCCAGATGCCTCTTCAGCGTATACTGGAACGACTCGATTATAAGCCGGTTGGTATTGATAAGGGTACCGTCCAGATCGAACAACACAGAGCGAATTTTCGGCACGGCTCTCCCCCCAAAAGATGGCTGGGCACTGCTCGAAAAGAATGCAGCCTTATGATACCACATCTTCTAAGTCTTCAAAAGCCCGAAACCAACCTTGGTAAGCTATTCCGGTAATTAAGGATAGTTTGTTTGCTTTTTTGTAACCTCCCAGGCCTAAAAAAGTGGTATGATGAGGTAAGAGATAAGTATTACTTCCAAATTGGCTTTGAGTGGAGAGGAGAACTCAGGATGCAAATTGTCGGGAGAGCCAAAGGACTGGCCTTAGTAGGGTTATTCACGATTGTTTTCCTTTCCGCCTCTTGGACACTCTCTGCGGCCTTGGTGGATGGAATAGAGGGTTCGGCCACCCGCTTGGCTCTCGCTAGCGGGGAACCGCCTGCACCTAATACAACCCCAGAGGTAAGTGCTGAAGCTGAAGCCAGTATGCCGAACGGGTCCCCGGTTCCTACTAGTGTCTACCAGCCGCCTGCTTCCAACTCTTACCCCGTCTCCGATCCCTCCCCTCCCCCGCCTGCTCCACCGGACGTACCGCTGCTGCCCCAAGAAGCCTCCATCCAAGATGCACTTCGGGCAGCTGCTTTTCCCCGGCAGCCGCTCAGCAATGAGCGCTTGGTAGGTAACCCCAACGCCGGCAGGCGCGTTGCCCTCACCTTCGACGACGGTCCTGTACCCGGCTGGACCGAAAAGTACCTGGCAGTTTTACGGGAAAAGGGCGTTTTGGCCACCTTTTTCTTCGTAGGTCGCTCGGCAGCCAAAGAAGGGCAGTTGGTGAAAGAAGTAGCCTCCGCCGGGCACGAGATAGGCGCCCACTCGTATTCGCATCGTAGACTTACCCTTCTTACCAAGCCGCTGCTAGAAAAAGAGTTTTGGGCCGCAGGCACCGCTCTTTACGAACTCACCCAGCGCCCCATCACCTACTTTCGTCCTCCTTACGGAGCCACGAATGCTGCCGTTCTTAAAACGGCGCAAGAAATGGGACAAACCGTCGTCCTCTGGAATGTGGATCCACGCGATTGGGAAGCCCCTAATGCCCGGGCTATAGTTGACCATGTCCTTAAACACGTCCGCCCGGGAGCCATCATCCTCCTACATGAGGGCAAACCTGCAACTTACGAGGCACTGCCTTACCTCATTGATAAACTTCAGGCCAAAGGTTATGAGTTCGTCACCATCTCTCAGCTATTCGGCTTCGGCATGCCAGATGCAGAAGAAAGCGCAGTCACCCAAGAGGAAGAGCCGGCGAGATACAGCCGTAAAGGGCGGTAGCCGAAAATATAAACCCCGCAGCGACGGCAGGCATGGTGCCACCCAGGACGTGCACCGCAGGTAGACCCAGGCGTGCAGCAACCATAAGGTGTGCGGGTATAACTTTATCACGAGAAGAAATCGGCACCAGTCCATCGAACGGTGTTGCCTTAGCATGGATCTCGATCATAGCGCAGATAAATTCGCGTGAAGCTAGAAAATAGTTCATTTCATCGTGCCCTTGGGCAATACCGTCGCAGATGTCGGTTACCGTAAAGAACGAACGAGGGATGGCCACCGCCACCTTGTACACCTTTCCTAGCTGCACGTACCAGTGAACTTAAATGAATGACCCCCGCCTGGCTCGTGCCGGCCGTGCTTTCAATTAACACCTGCGGCTTCTCAGATCTTCCGGGCTCCACCCCATCCCCAGCCGCAGAGCCCCGATCTCCGGCGCCATCCGTGCGAGTTCCTGGCTTTTGTACATTCCTACTTCTCTCCCATCCGTATTCGCTATTTTTCTGCCACAACCGGTAGGAGCTCGCCTGCATGCCGAAATGCCAGTACACCCGCATTTTTACCCAGAACCTTAAAGGACTCATCTAACGCCGCCTGGGCAGACGGCATCCAGGTAAAACCAAGGCGTCGGGCCGTCTCAGCGCTAATTCCCGGCGAAACCAGGTAGCAGCAGGCACATTTGTGGATTACTTCGCCCACATGCACCAGATGCGCCGCCGCGCTGAGGTCTTTTAGTTCCCCGGCGGCCACAAGTTTCTCTGTTTCAGCGTACGTGCGATATCCATAACGCTCCACCTCAGGATGTTGCGCCGCCACGCCTTCCGGGCAGGGCGTTACCAGAATTACAACGCCACCATCCCGCACTGCCAGGTCTGCCATGTACATTCCTTTAGCCGCCTGCCACATTTCAATGTCAGCCGGGTAAGTATCAGTGATCACTATGTCGCCTAGGCACGGAATCTTCACCCCAAATACATCCAGCGCTGTCAAAGTACCCACCCGGTGAGCAGCGACGGGATCACCAGCCACCACTTTTATAATGTGCCCGGTACGGTCCTGCACCGCGTTGATAATAAAACTTAAGCCGGCCTGGCGTGCCACAGCCTCCATCTCCAGCCGTACCGGGTTTTCGGCTTTACCCATGATTTCCTTGCCCGGGAAACGAGCGCTAAGCCAGTGGGTTTGCCCGGTCGTAATCTCGCCACAAACGGCTGGCTGGATGATTTTCGCCCCCCCGCTAAACCCGGCCACCCGGTGAGGCACTATATGCCCGATGCCAATCACAAAGTCAGCTTCAGTGACCGCTTTGTTTACCCACACCTCGGTACCCAGTTCGGTCCTTCCTAGGTAGGCCAGGTCCTCTGTGCGCTGAAAATCGTGGTCCAACAAACGATAGGGTCCGGTAGCATACGAACCGTACTTTCGTTCTTTCTCGCTGCGGCTCATACGGCGGTGCGTTCCGTAACCAATCATTAAGCTCACATCTTCCGCTCTAACGCCGGCGGCTTTTAACTCTTGCTCTACAAAAGGAAGTATTCTGGACATCGGCGTCAATCTTGTGTTGTCGTCGCCGATGACAAGCACCTTCTGCCCAGGTCGCAGCATGTCCCTTAGGCGCGGTGTTCCGATGGTATCGGCTAATCCCCGCCGAATAACCTCGCTTTCATCTGCCCGTGCGCTGATCTCTTTGGGTTCAAAAAAACCTAAGAGGTTGGCGTCGGGGATGTTAACCGGCTCGATGTCCGGATAAAGGAAACGTAGCTCCACCTTCTTTCCCTCCTTAGCAAAGCAGTAATATTCTTTCCGAATACTTGTTTCTCTGCGAAAGTGTTTTCTCCTTCATAGCGAAAATTACTTTTTTCTTTGTACGTAGAAATTCCCATATCTTCAGGATTAGGCCATTTGGTCGGATCGCTGTTTTCTTCGGTAGGTAAAAAAATTATCTACTATGCAGAAGGATTTCTGCAACCTATGTGTAATAATATCTTAAAATGCTTTCCGGTTTCGGGACTGAACGCGGTAACCGGGAACATGAGCCGAACGACCATCAAGAGCACAATCTTTTTTGACGCGCGGCGTGGTACCATTTGCAGTTGTTTTATTAAATGGCCTTAAGAAGGGAGAGGTTAGAACTGAATGCATAGCCTTAACTACGCCGAGCACACAACCTTGGGCGGTACCCTTGTTCGCTTGCGTAGCATTTTTCCTTCCCTGAAGCAAGCAGAAGCGCGGGTAGCGGCGTGGATTCTGGAAAACCCGCAAGAGATCATCCACCTGAGCATCACGGAGCTGGCCGATCGTTGTGAAGCGGCGGAGGCCACGATCGTGCGTCTTAGCAAGAAATTGGGTTATAGCGGCTTCCAAGACTTGAAAATTGCCCTGGCGCGCGATCTGGTGGAGCCGCTAAAAAGCATTCACGAAGAGGTCTCGGCCGATGACGATCTCGCCACCATCGCTCACAAGGTCTTTGAAAGCGCCCGCCAAAGCCTGGCCGACACCTTGAAGATTCTGCCTCTTCAGGAGGTGGAAAAAGCCATTGACGCCATGCTGCGCGCCCGCAAGATTGACTTTTACGGTTTGGGTTCCTCCGGCTTTGTCGCCCTGGACGCCCACCACAAGTTCTTCAAAACGGGCCTGGTGTCGGCCGCATATAACGACCCACACATGGCGATCATCTCGGCAAGCCTCCTTACTCCCGAGGATGTTGCCGTAGGGATCTCACACAGCGGCAGCACCAAGGACACCATCGAGTCGCTCAAGGCAGCCAAAGCGGCCGGGGCTACTACCATCTGCATAACCAGCTACATGAAGTCGCCCATAACGAAGGTCTCCGACATTAAACTAGTGGTGTCGGCACGCGAGACCACTTTCCGCAGCGAAGCTACGGCCGCACGCATCGCCCAGCTCTGCCTTATTGACCTTTTGGTGGTGGGAATTTCGCTCAAAAGCCAGGATGAAAGTTTGGCCGCCATAGATAAGATCCGCCGGGGCATTGCGCTTAAGCGTTACTGAGGAGGATGGGTATGTCGCAACGCGAATGCGCCATCGGCATCGATATCGGGACGGGAAGCAGCCGCGCCGCCGCCTTTGACCTTCATGGCCGGCTGCTCTTTAGCCGCGCAGAGGAGTACCCCCTCTCCCACCCGCGCCTCGGCTGGGCGGAACAGGACCCAGAGCTTGTTTTTTCGGCCGTCATTAGGGCCCTTAAAGATGTGGCCGCTTACCTTGCTCAGCACAATTACCGGCCGCTCGTCGTGGGCTTGAGCTCCGTTTTCCATAGCGTCCTACCCCTCGGAAAGGACGGCAGGCCTTTAGCCAATTGCCTGCCCTGGGCCGATAGCCGCAGCACCCAGATTGTTAGCGCCTGGAAAAAGGATCCTGCCGCTCAGGCCTGGTACGCGCGCACCGGCTGCCCCCTACACCCCATGTACCTCCCGGGCAAAATTGCCTGGTGGCGCCAAAATGAGCCCGAACTCTTTGCCCAGACGGCCCGCTTCATCTCCCTTAAGGAATATGTCGTCACCCGTCTTTTTGGCCTTCCCTGGGTGGACTACTCGGTAGCGTCAGGGAGCGGGCTTTTGAACGAAGAGAAGTTAACATACGACGACGAGGTTCTGGCGGCCCTGGGCATTGGGCCGGAGCGATTATCGGAGCTCGTCCCCACCACCGCCATCCTTGGAGGGCTCCCGGCCGAGTGGGTTGCAGCCACAGGACTTCCGTCTGACGTGCCTTGGGTCATCGGCGCCGGCGACGGAGCCCTTTCCAGTCTGGGCACAGGAGGCGTCACGCCCGGTATCCTCACGGCCATGATCGGCACCAGCGGCGCCGTGCGTCTGGCCTCACCTGTACCCCGGGTAGACCCCAAGGGGCGCACATGGTGTTATCACCTCGCCGAAGGCTGCTGGCTCCTGGGCGGAGCCATCAATAATGGCGGCATCGTTTACCGCTGGCTGCGTGACGGCTTTGTGCCCGAT
>JASKLG010000049.1 GCA_030153805.1 Bacillota bacterium
TCGTTCTTGGGATCGGCTCTCGTCAGGAGGTAGGCCACGCTCCTAAGGCTTTTTCCATACATACTCAAGAAGGCCCTCGCCGGACTGCTTATCTTTCCCGCCCAAACCGGAGTGCAAAGCACCACGAGATCGTATACAGAAAGGTCAACGTCGGTTTCGGCAATGGCAGCATTCTTTCCCGCAACCGCCTCGTAGGCGCTCCTCAGAAAGCCGGTCACCCCGTTACGATTCTCCAGGTCTTCGATCC
This sequence comes from Bacillota bacterium, assembly GCA_030153805.1. Lineage (GTDB taxonomy): Bacteria > Bacillota > DTU030 > DUMP01 > DUMP01 > DUMP01. The sequence continues at coordinate 248 of JASKLG010000049.1, forward strand.
TTATGATGTCTGCTTCCAGCAGGGAAGCCAGCTTGGTAGCCGCTTCAGCAGTGTTTCCCGTCCGCGAATAGTACACCACTCCAACCCTCATCTTCCCACCTCCCCCCCTATAAGTGCAGTACCTCCAATCCACCCCATTTTTCTTGTAAGTACTCCAGTACCAGCCGCCGGTGACAATGTGTCGCCGAATTCTCACTGCACAAGAGTACAGTTGGAACACTAAAAAGATCCTTGCTTATTCTTTCCTCGATCTTGCGCTCGGCCATAAGCTCCAAGAACTTCTGTTCAAACTCCTCCCACGTGTATTGCTTTTTCCTGTAGTCATCAAACAGCTTCTGAGTTGGGGCTAACAGAGGCTCGTGAATATACTCTGCTCCACACAGCCGATTAAGAAAGAAGGCAAGATCATCACGTTTTGTAAATCCGGCCAACTGGGAAGTATTGTTAAGTCGTATATCTATAAGGCGCTTGATCCCAACGTCTTGAAGTTTCCCGAAGAATTCTTCCGCCGACTTTTGGGAAAAGCCTATTGTGTACACGCGCAAATTGATTACCTCCCAACCTAAAATGGCGATAATTGCTGGAACTTACGGTCCTTAACCTTTTTCTCTCTCATTAACCGAGCCTCGGTTTCTATCCGACCATCGCCCCGGATGTGGTAGACGGTGCTACCCTGTCCAACAAGGGCGCGCCTAACGAGCAGCAGCCGGTGGCATATTGTTGGATCCTCCTCACCGCACATTAAGGCCACCCGGTACCTCGATAATTCCTCAACCAAGCACGCCATACCCCGTTGAAAATGATTAGACCCCGCATTGCAGGAATAATTCACTCCTCCGGCTTCATCGTAGAATTTCGCTCCCTTTGGCCGGCCACCCAATTCTTTCCCAAGATAGAGGTATTTTATTCAGCTTAGGGCTAACATTCGACAGTGCTCCGGAATCTCCCTCTTTTTATAAATCGCGCCTCACGTGCCGAGCACTTGGGAACGCGCCATTAACCTAATACCTTGAACAAAAGCCTGCCCAAACGGCAGGCAAGAGCTTCCCCAAGGCCGGTCAACCGCCTAAGCTCCGGTAAGGCAGGCGCTTAATAACCGGTTCTTATCTCTTTTTCATGCAAACTCTTCGACCTTCTCCCAAGCCGCCCAAACCGTGCCTGCTTCCAGCAGGGAAGCCAGCTTGGTGGCCGCTTCAGCAGTGTTTCCCGTCCGAGCTTGGTACACCACTCCACCCTTCATCGTTCTCGCCCCTCCCCCGAGAGCGTTGGCTTTACGTCTACTTGTACGGCTCTTCCTTAAGGTGCTCATGCCCTATGCCTGACAACCCGGGCTACAGGGGCCTAATTACAGGTTTACAGGTGTTACGTCACATGATAGAATCTTCTTGTTTGGATTGCAAAACCAAGACTACATAATGTTTAGGGGAAAGCAATATGGGCAAGAAAAAACTGGCTCTCTTTTTACTTAGCTTGTTAGTACTGCCGCTGCCGCTCCTGGTGCGCTTTGCCGGCTGGAGCGAACTGGAAGCGCCCTTCATGTTGTACGCCCTGCCGGCCACCACGGCGGCAGCTTTCTGGGGAAAGCGAGGCGGCCTGGCCGCCGGCGGCATTGCTGCCGCTCTGACCCTACTCGCCCTCATCCGAGAGCTGCACACCCACCGGGTTTATGACGCAGCCGACATGTTAGTGCTGGCCGCCGTGCTCCTCATCGCTCCCTTCGGCACCGGCCTTATTTTGGACCGCGAGCGTCGCGCCCGGGGCTTCTACGCCGGCCTGGTGGAAGCCCTGCGCGAAGGCGTAGTGGTAGTGGAACCCAACCTCCGCATCTCTTTCTGCAACTGCGCGGCGCAGCAGAACTTTAGTTTTTTGGGCCTTTGTCAGGGCCGTCCCCTAGCGGAAGTTTTCCCCTCCGACGTGGTTGCAGCCTGCCGCCAAGCGCTGACCGAAGCGGCTACACCGCATTTAGTGGAAGCACGTTTCAACATAGAGGGTAAAGAACGAATGCTATGGGTACACATTTATCCTAACCAACTGCCAGGAAGCCGGCAAACCACCTTCCTCACCCTTTTAATCAGCGATGTCACTGGGCGCTGGCTGCGTTTCAGGCACCTGCAAACCCTCTCCTACTCCGACGAGCTGACGGGGCTAGGTAATTATCGCTTTTTCCGCGAGCGCCTGGGTGAAAACCTGGCCCTAGCCGCGCGGCACGGCGAACCCCTGGCGCTGGCGATTCTGGACTTGGATAATTTTAAGGCCATCAATGACACCTACGGCCACCTGGCCGGCAACTGTGTGCTCCAGGAAGTGGCCCGTACCCTGCGCCGCGTCACCCGGGAAAGCGATATTCTTGCCCGTTTCGGCGGCGATGAATTCGCTTGGATTATGCCTCTCACCATTTGTGAACAAGCGAAAGTCGCTGTCGAGCGTTTCCGCCTAGCTTTGCACCAGCGCCGAATTGCCATAGGCGACGGCACCACGGTAACGGTGCGCGCCAGTGTCGGGCTGGCCTGCTATCCCGAGGATGGGCGCACCGTTGAAGAGCTTATCAGCGCGGCCGACAGCCGGATGTATAAAGAAAAAGAGGCCGCAGCCGCCGCAGAGTAGAAATCCCGCATAAAGGAGTCGGCCAATTCTATTGCCTACTCACCTTTTTAGTGATATAATATCACTTGCGCCGTGATATTCATCAGGGGTGAGAATGTGGGAGGTTTATTCCCACTTGGAGGACCTGTACCAAAAGAAGACTTAGTGGGAAGAGAAGATTTCTTGACTTCTTTGGTAGCCCGGCTTTCGGAAGGGCAAAGCCTCATGCTGGCGGGGCCGAGGAGGATCGGAAAGACCTCCCTGGCCTATGAGGCCCTGCGCCGGCTTAAAGAGAGAGGAGCGTACACCGCAGCCGTCGATTTCTTCCGGTTCTCAGGGAAACGGGATTTTGCGGTGAGTTTCATTGACGCCTGCCTTGAAAACCGCACCGGTCTCAGAAAAACCCTCAGCACCCTGAAAGACCGGGCCAGAGCTTTGACGGGCGGTGCTCAGTTTGCCCTTAAGCTCTACGACCTGGAGATTTCTTTTGGGTTCCCTGAGAAAAAATCGGATGACGAGCTGCTGGACTTTGCTTTGCGGCTGCCCGGAATTCTAACTGAGCGGGACGATAAGAGAATGGTAGTCCTGTTTGATGAATTTCAGGACGCGGCGCGAATAGACCGGGAGATCTTCAAAAAGATGCGTGCGCATTTTCAAACGCAGAAGAAAGTTGCCTACCTTTTTCTCGGTTCTAAAGAAGGTATGATGCAGGCCCTTTTCAGCGGCAGGAAGCAGGCTTTCTATCGTTTCGCCACCATGCTGCCGATTCCCGCAATCAGCGAAGATGATTGGCTGCCTTACATCGAGCGGAAATTCGCTTCGCGCGGCATTACTTCTTCCGAACCGGCGCTAAGGGAAATTGTTCGTCTCTCGGGCGGTCACCCTCAGGATACCATGTTTCTTTGCTCGGAAATCTACTACGTCCTCCTGGAAACGGTAACTACCACTCTTTCCAGCGAGTACGTCCAGTTGGGGTACCAGCGAGCGATGCTGGCCCTGGCGCCGTTCTTCGATGAGATCCTGGATGATTTGAGCAGTCGGCCCCAGGTGAGGAGAGTTCTCAATGACCTAGCGGTCGGGGCCAATATCTACCGTGAAGGCGTCCACCCCAACACCGTTAAGCGGGCGGTCGACTACTTGATTAGCAAGGCAGTGATCGAAAGGACTGCACGCGGCAGCTACGTTTTCGTCGAGCCGATGTTTCTGGATTACATCTTGGCAAAATCTACTTCTTTTTAGATTCCGGCGATGTCCCAAAGATCGTGGAAATTGAGAGTGGCGGCCCCTCGATCCCCTGTGGTATAACAGGGGTGACAAACAAATCACAGAAGGAGGCAGCCGCCACTAATGAAAGTATATCACAAGGCGACCACTCAAGGCCATACCTGTGAAGCACTGGAGGAAAAGTTACTGGAGAAGGTAGAGATCGCTCTTAGGGAAGTAATAGGTGCAGCCAGAGAAGGACTACTCGCTCTATCCGTAGCCGTGGGACTTGAGGTTCTGCAATCCATGATGTAGGCTGAGGTGACGGAAATAGTCGGGCCTAAGGGCAAGCATCTTTGTGGTCGCCAGGCATTCCGCCACGGCACGGAAAAAGGAAGTGTAGTCCTGGGTAGGCGGAAAGTGGCCGTACGCCGGCCGCGGGTACGCAGCACAAACGGTCGAGAAATCAGGCTTCAAACCTACGAAGCCTTCCGGGACGAGAGCTTTTTTAACGAAGCTTGTTTCGAGAGGATGCTACATGGGCTGTCCTGCCGACGATACAATTCGGGCCTTGAGCCTGTAGGCAGCGAGGTTCAAGCCTGTGGCACCGCAAGGAGCAGTATCAGCCGACGGTTTGCTGCTTATGCCAGCAAAGCCTTAGGGCAGCTCCTGACTAGCCCACTTAATGGAGAACGGAGAACGTTATTTGGTCCTGATGCTTGACGGAGTAGTGATAGCTGACCACACTGTGGTGGTTGCCTTAGGGATTACCGCAGAAGGAGAAAAGCGCATTTTGGGGCTATGGGAAGGGGCAACAGAGAATGCTGCTGTCTGCCGGTCCCTCCTTGAGGATCTAGTTGCACGGGGGCTTGAAGTCACGCCAGGGATACTGGTGGTAATCGACGGTTGCAAGGCCCTAAGGGCGGCAGTAAGGAATGTTCTAGGGCAGTCAGCGGTTGTACAGCGCTGCCAAGTGCATAAGAAGCGGAACGTATTGGAACACCTGCCGGAAAAGGAGCGCAATGCAGTGAGTCGGAAGCTCGACCGAGCCTGGCGGGAAACGAACTACGATAAGGCTCTAAAGGCTCTACAAAAGCTGGCCGACGAGCTGGAGGATCGGTACCCTGGGGCAGCCGCCAGCCTACGGGAAGGGCTGGAAGAAACGCTAACCGTAACGCGCTTGGGGTTACCTGAACTGCTGGTAAAGGCCCTAAAGTCCACTAACGCCATTGAAAGCGCTTTTAATAAGGTGCGGGCTGCTGCGCGCAATGTAAAGCGTTGGCCCAATGGGCGTCAGGTCCTCCGTTTGTCAGCAGCAGGGTTAATGGCGGCTGAGGAGGGATTCAGTCGTATCAAGGGGTACCGCCAGCTGCCGCTTCTAGCGGCGGCTCTTGAACGCGAGGTAGCTCCAAAATTATCCAGCACAGTGAAAACGGCCTAAAAATGGAGGAAAGGGGCGTCACACAAATTCCACGATCTTTGGGACATCGCCGTCGTTTCGCACACAGAATGGCATGCCCGAACACAACGTGAAGTGCAAGAAGAACCGCCGCCTTTATGGGCTCGACGAGAGACAGTTTCTCACCCAGGCAAGGCATCGAACCCACGCTTGACTATATCGTACGACTTCTTCAGGCGCTCGTGGTACTTTGGCATCTCCCATTCTTGCCAGGTGAATAATGCATAGCGAGGCGTTTCTTTTGTTTCGTTATTCTTCAACAGGAAAGAAACATAAAGACCATCGATCTTTATAGGCCTAATCCCGCCCTGATGCAAATCGGCCATCGCCATGCGCGTAGAGGGGTCCATTATGTTAAGGAGCTGCCAGGGTATCCTCAGCTCCACTACGTTGCCTTTGTACGCAAAATCGGTCAGTGAGTTGTAATTGGCCGAGGAAGGATTCCCGTTACCAAATCGCAGCTTCCCGGTTTCTACCTTCTTAAAAGGAATTCTTCTCTTGTCCTCCGGCAAGTAGACCTCGCGGCTTAGGCAAAGGTACAAAGGTCTAAATATTCCGCTTCCCTTGCTGTAGTAGGCCGGGTCTTCTTCCAGCATTTTCAAACGTTCCCCATAGATGTGGTAGAAAACATTGTAATATGCATCGACCATCATCCTCGAATTCTCTTTGCCGTCGATAACTATAACGAATTCGCACGGCCGCCCTAAGTGGAGGCCGAGTTCGCTCATGACTTCATTCCCCTGCCCGGGAAGAGAATCGACGGGAATTATTATTTGGCTGTTTTCTTCATAAGGCTTTTTCAGACGTAGAAGGAAATACACTCCCTCCTCGTCAGCTGTCGCGTACATCTTCCCGTTCTCAGTCGCCAGTAAGAAGTACTCTTCACCCCACTCAGAATCCTCTCCATCCACATAAACCTTTCTCTTGCCGTCCCCAGGGTCGAAGGACAGAATCCCAAACTTCTGTTCGTTTGTCTGAACGTTCGACCAGAAAGGCCGCCGGTCGGGAAGGTCGAGATCCATGGTGTTCCACGTCCTCTTGAACCATTCATCCTGCCAAGTAAAAATTAGGCCGCCCGCGTATCCCTCGTCATGTATATCGTTGATCATGGCTACAAGCATCTGGCCCTGCGTAACTTCGTCAATATGCCCCTGATTAAACCCCGTCAAAGGATTCTCGTGAGTTATCCCACGCGAAGTAGGGATGCCAAACTCGGCGACCAGCACGGGCAATGAATGGTGTTTCATAAGGTCACGCAAATAGGCCCGATAGGTATTCGGTTTTCCATCGGCATCCCTAAACGACGCGTATTCTTTCTGATAGAACATAAAGTCGGGGTAGTAGGGATAAACATGGTACGACGCAAAGCAGCCGGGCGGAAAACTCGGCTTGGCCTTGATGGCTTCGACGTTTACCGAGACCATATCTTCGTTTTCATACGGCTCATTGGGGTGCCTCAGGACGTCGGTCGTCGGCCAGTTAACAAAACTTAACGGTCTTTGCGTGCGGTACTTTTGGGTTTCGTAGGCTATGGCGTAATCACCCATCATGGCCAGCCATACTTCAAAGGGTTCTGCAGCTTCCGTATAAAGATAAGAACCATCGAACTGGGCTATACCACGGTTCTTGTCATTCGTCCCCTTTACAAAAAATGGTTCCCACTCTATCCCAAGTATCCAGCCAATCACATAAGGCGAAACGTCCTTATCATATACCCCCCAACCCTTTCCCTTTCTCTCGGCTATCTTCGCGTTTCCGTGGATGGCGTCGATTACCTCCTCAATGTTTTGCCGAAAATCCTGAGTTACCTCAGGCGAAAAAGCATTCATGGTCTTGGCAATGGCGTTTTCATCGATCCAGACCCCGTGAAAGACATATAGGGGCCTTATCGAGCTCTTGTTAAACTCCCAAAGGGCTTGGTAAAACTCCGGATTCTGCAGGGTATAGACCCTGATCGCATCGGCATTCATGTCTCTTATATACTTGAACCACCGAAGATACTCTTCTTTGGTAATTGCGAGTTCACCAGGAAAACTTCCCGGCTTAGCGGTACCGATGTTTATGCCTTTGATGAACGTCTTCTTCCACCGGCCGTTCTTGTACAGGAAAAATGCTTTTTCTTTCGCCACGCAGACGTAACTTATCCCGCTACCGGGGTCCGTATAAATAGACCATCTGTCTCTTATGGCCGGGAAAAGAACAGGAAAGAAGGCAAAGCCGGAAAAGCCCAAGACTACAAGCAATGTGATTATAGCTAGGCGTCTTTTCATTATGATCGTCACCCTTTTGGAGCCTACGAATCATTCGCTCCGGCCACAGTGCTGTCATCCGCGCAGCGCCTAAGCCTTCGTTCTATCCCCGGTAGATTCGCCTTCACTCTCTCATACTCCTTCAGCAATTCCTCCACCAATTGGGGAAGACAGTCGGCATTTCCCTGCTTAGCTCCGTCCTCCATTGCCGTAAGGAGTGCAACCATTCGCTCCGCCCCCAGATAAGCGTTGAGAGGTCGGAAAGCATGCGCACTTCGGGCAACCTCTCCAAGGTCCAGGACCTTAACCGCCTGAATGAGGCGCTCGAGACGCTGGCCGGCATCTTTCTTATACTCTTCCAAGGCAATTAAAGCTGCCTCCCGCATTCCTTCATCCAGTACTGGCGAGCCGAAGTCGCTAGTTTTTCCAGGTCGGCTACCGCCTGCCGGAATCCACTTGGCCAAGACGCTTCCTAACTGCTCACAGGTAAAGGGTTTGCTCAGAAAGTCGTCTATCCCCGCCTCGACGCAACGCCTGGCCTCAGATGGGCTGGCACTTAGGGCTACGACCGGGATTCTTCGCTCGCATCTTTGCCTTATGAAACGCAATACCTCTATCCCATCCATAATCGGCATCTGACAATCCACCAAGACAAGATCATAATCATAACGCGAGAAAAGGTCGATTGCTTCCTGCCCGTTACCGGCAAAGTCGGATGCATAGCCGAGCTTATTCAAATAAGCTTGAATTACCCTACGCACAAGTTCCGTATCCTCTACAACCAGTATCTTACCCATGCGCCGTCAATCCTCCGCGACAAACCTTAGGCCTAGGCCGGCCTGGCCCAGTTCCCCAACCTCTTCATCTGTCCCCACTCAGCCCGCCTGCTCAACAACGATCCAAGTACGCCCTGTAAACGCCACCAAGAAATGAGTTGCCGGTAACCGAAATTCTCCAGGATGGCAGCGATAAAGAGTCCGAGGATTTCGCGAACTTCCCCATAAATATGAAACGATATCTCCTCAATGAGCAAAGAAACGACCGAGATTAAGACGCCTAGCCCGACAGCCAGGGCAAAAAACAGAAGAGCGATCCGATAGGAGACGAATCCCAGCACCAGCCCGATGGTTACGAATATGTATCCGGCAATCTCTACTAAAGGCCCCAAAAACTCAAAGACCACCATAAAAGGAAAAGCCACCCACCCAACCAGACCACCACGAGGATGGAAGAGAAGGCCCAGGTTTAGGGCCAGGCTTTCTCCCAGCCCTCGTTGCCACCTGATTCGCTGCTTTCTTAAGGTTCCTAAGTCGGCCGGTGCTTCCGTCCAGCAGATAGGATCGGGAACAAAAGTAATGCGATACTGTTCTCCTTTGCTCCTGAGGAGCCGGTGCAGCCTGACCACCAACTCCATATCTTCACCTACCGTACCAGTCTTGTAGCCACCTGCCTCGATCACCTTGTCTTTGCGAAAAAGGCTGAAGGCACCCGACAGCACCATAAGGCAGTTGATCGGCGTCCAGCCTATGCGACCAAACAAGAAGGCGCGCAGGTACTCGATGATTTGAAACCGTTCCAAGAGCTTAGAAGGTAGGCCGGCCCTAAGGAGGTGTCCTTCTCTTACCTCACTTCCGTTGACAATGCGGACTGTTCCACCGGCAGCAACGGTTCGGTGGTCGTTGAGGAAAGGTCTTATCACGCGTCGTAAGCTGTTGCGCTCCAAAATAGAATCGGAGTCTATAGAGCAAAACATAGGGTACATAGCAGCGTTCAAACCAGCGTTAAGAGCGTCGGCCTTGCCGCCGTTTTCCTTGTCGATGACCTTTAGGTTCGGATACACGGTAGATAGGTAGAAACCACGCACAGGCTTTGTCTCGAGCTTGCGGCTGTAGGATTCCGGAATCCTCAGAAGCCCGAACTTATCTATAAGAAGGGGTAAGGTGTTGTCGGTAGAACCGTCGTTGATCACAATAATCTCGTAGTTCGAGTAGCTCAGCTGCAGTAGAGAACGGACCGTTGACTCAATGGTCAGCTCCTCATTGTAGGCAGGAACAAGGACACTTATTGGGGGTTCAAAATCCGAAAAAGTCTGAAGAAAAATATCATAGCGTTGTTCGCCCATATAGTTCCTTACCGCAAAAAGCGCTATCAGGTTAAGCAAGAGGTAGGCTAGCCCTATAGCCAAGGTATAGGCTAAGAAGAAATACTGCAAACCGGTTACTATCCTTACTGCCATGTTGGATCCCTCGCCTGCCTTTCAGCGATACTCCGTTCCAAGCTGTCCCGGCCATAACGATCATGGAGCCCGCTGCGAATCTTTTCTACATCGGCTTTCTTCAAGAATGGCAGCCAGACAATCGCCTGAGCACTGCGGTAGCGAACCCACCAGTTGTCGTCAGAGAGAAGGCGTACCAGCGTGTCTAGGTCTTGCCGCGTGGCCATAACCGCCAGCGCGTTTACCGCCTGCACCCTTACCTGCCACGATGGGTGAAATAATAGTGATCGCACGGCTTGGATGCTCTCATTATCGCCCAGCTGTCTAACGGCTACCAGGCACGCTGCCAGTATCTCGGGATCTTGCTCTGCAGCCAGAAGCTCTCTTACCAACGCTAGTGCGTGGTTACGGCCGGATAGATGAACCAACCGTATCAACCGCGGCCAAGCCTCGCGCGGCGCCTCCTGCACTGCCCGCACCAATAGGTCACCGATGTTTTCTGGTCCAAGATTTTTAAGGAGGGCGGCCACCCGCTCCTGCGGCCAGAAAGTACGCTTTGCTGCTAAGGGTACTACTACAGGCGCCGCGCGTTTCGGGTCAATGCGGACTAATGCCTGCGCCGCAATGCACCCTTCAATACTCTCGTTTTTCTCAGCAATGCCGGCTATAGTCTCCCACTCCGATTCATCCTGTAGATGCCCAAGGGTTATGATAGCTAGGGCCCGCGTGAATCCGCTTCTCGCTCTAAGCATGCGCTTCGCTTTCCTCTCCAAGCCCAGCCTCACACCGAGGTCAGTCAGATTTGATCGCGCCTGACCCTCCAAGGATTCTTGGAAATGGTTCCATAGTACCAGAAAAGGCTCCTCATCCATCGGGCCTAATGTGGGGAGACGCACCGGCAACCCAGCAGCACTTTCTGCCAGCACCGGAAGCCACCGTTTTCGCACCAGACGTGACCGTTCTTCCTTTAGATGTTCGAGAAAGCTCCAAACCACAGCTAAGAAAAGCGTAGCCAGGGCAGTGAAGGCCAGGCTCCCTGTAAAGACCACCGCAGCCTTAATCAAAGGATCGTCAAAGAACGATTGGAACAAATCACATCCCCCCTGTGTCTTGAGGGCAGAATGCCTAACGTTTCCCCACCAGTCTTCTTGCTCGGGCGGCAAGTTCCAGCGTAGAAAAAGGTTTGGTCATGTACTCGCTAGCACCGGCTTTGAATAGGTCAATTATCTCGCGTTCGGACGAGTTAGAGCTGAGGACAATCACCGGAACCTCCTGCCAACCGGGAGTTGCTCGTATTTTTCGGACCACCTGCAGGCCATCGACAAACGGTAACATGAGATCAACAATGACCATTGCACAGGGAGGATTCTTTTCTATATAGTCTATCGCCGCTCTACCATCGTGAAGCTCCTCAACTTCATACCCTTCGCGTTCCATTACCACACGAACTATAGAACAGATGGATGGGTCGTCGTCGATCGTCACTACCCGGCGGCCAAAGCCGGTAGATTGTGCGGCGGGTTGATTGTCATCGAAAGTACCTACCTCTCGCCCAGTTTTCTTGTTACTTGGTGCAGGAAAAGACACGGGCGTCCTCCGCTTGGTTATTGCGTCCAGTTGACTGATGGACGATTGCACCTGGCTCTTGCCCGCATCCACGTTCTTTTTCGCTTCTTCCACCAGACGCGACAGTTGCTCGGTCAGCGACCTACGCAAATTTTCAACAGCCGCTTCTCTTAGAGCAATATCCTCGTCGTATTTGGCCAGGGAGAGCTCCTCCATCCTTTCTGTTTCTCTGATCTTCTCTATCTCACTCTCGCACCAATTATGGCAGGCCAGAAGCAGGCGATCAACAACTTCCTTATGCTGCTCGATCTGTGCTTGCCTTGCGGTTGCCTCACTTACATAGCTTCTCAGCTTGGTAACTTGTTCAGCGAGTTCTTGGTTCAGGTTTTCAATTTTGGCGAGAAGCGCTCCGTTTTCTTGGACTAGTTTCTCATACTCTTTCTCCATTCGCTCCAGGAACAGCCTGACACTCAAGGGGTTGTATCCTATGAACGTTCTCCTGAACATGGCAGCTCCTCCCGTGGAGTGTCACTGGAAGAGTTAGATGGACTCCTAGCACCCAGGTTCGCAACAGCATCCCCCAGCGCTCTCGTCACCCTAGCCAAGGCTTCGTACTTTGCCTCCAGGGCAGCAATGCGTTGCCGGCGAACTGCTGCCGCCTCCTCAAATGCCTTTCTTGCCTCTTCGCCTGCCCTAACTTGTTTTTCCACCAGTCCCAACAACTCTGAAACAAGCCGCTCAGCCGCCATACGTTCGGACTGCAGGTCCCCAAGCAAGGTGTTCATTTCTTTCAACAAGGCACGATTCGCCTGCAGACAGGACTCTACCTTTTCGCTGAGTTTACGAAGCTCGGTTTCTTTTTGTTTACGCCATTCTTCGATGTAAGCATCCACCTGACTACAACTGTAACCGAAAAGCCTCTTGGGAAGAAGTTCGTGCGCGCCGGGCATAGATTCCCCTCCTTTTGGGGAGGCTTCCGCCATATTGCTCTTGCCTATCCTTATACCATACTAACTATACCATACTAACTGCCAGAGTGGAAGATGGGCGAAACTTACCGCCATCATTTAGCAGCCAGGCGCTCTGCAAAGCGCTCACGCAGAATAGCATTTAAGCGCTCTAGGTCGCCTTGAGCTATCTTTTTCTTCGGGGCGAAGGTGAGGGGCGGCAGCACCTCTATACGGATCCGGCCCGGCCGCGGAATGAATGTGCCGACCGGAAGGACCTTGCTGCTTCCGCGTAAAATCACGGGCAACACCGGAGCTCCAGACTTCAAAGCGAGATAGGCCCAACCGGGCATGAAGGGGCGCAGCTCGCCGGGCCGGCTTACCCCTCCTTCCGGAAAGAGGCCTATGGCCTTCCCCTTTTGAAGAAACGTCAGGGCACTTCGCAGGCTTCTTAGATCTGCTTTGGGCCCGTGCACCGGCATCGCCCCTACAGAGCGGATGATCAGGCCCACGAGCGGGATGCGAAATAGGTAAGACGCCGCGAGAAATGTTATCTCTCGCGGCATCGCTGCTATAAGGGCGATGGGGTCGAGCAGGCTCTGGTGGTTGGCCACGAGTATGAGCGGGCCCCGGCGCGGCACAAACTCTGCGCCAGCAACCTCCACGCCGCCGGTAAGACGAAGGAGCAAGCTGCCGGCAGCCTTGGCCAGAAGGTATGCGGCCCTGGATCCTCGCTCAAGCACCTGCTACCCTTCTTTCGAACACGGTTTCTTAAATTCAGGCAAGCATTTTAACAATTACCTTCAGTAGCAATCATCCTTATGAACATTTCGGCCAGCACGGGATCAAACTGCGTACCGGCGCAGCGACGGATTTCCTCGAGCGCCTCCTCTACCGTCTTCGCTCTACGGTATGGTCTTTCCCCCGTCATAGCATCAAAGGCGTCGGCGAGCGCCAGGACACGACACTCAATTGGTATATCTTCTCCTTTAAGGCCCAGAGGGTACCCCGTACCATCCCATTTTTCGTGATGCTTCAGGATTAGA
>JASKLG010000050.1 GCA_030153805.1 Bacillota bacterium
CCTGCGCGTCCTCGATTGCAAAGAAGAAAGGTGCCGGACGGTAACCCAGCAGGCACCGGGATTTAGGGAGTACCTTTGTAGCGAATGCGCCGGGCATTTTGAAAAGGTCCAAGAAAGTCTCAAAGCAGTAAGGGTTTCTTATACCCTTAATTCCTCACTCGTGCGGGGACTCGATTACTATACCAGAACTGTATTTGAGATTACCTGGGCGGGGCTGGGTGCGCAGACGGCCCTGTGTGGCGGCGGGCGCTACGACGGCTTGGTGGAAGAATGCGGGGGCCCGCCTACGCCCGGAGTTGGTTTCGCCATGGGATTGGAGAGGTTGCTCTTGGCCCTAGAGCAGGCAGGAGTCGAGCTACCCGGTAGGCGTGGGCCGGAGGTGTTTGTGGCTGCCTTGCTTCCAGAAGACGATTTGGCCGCCTTCCGCCTCCTGACTGAGCTACGCCGTGCGGGAATTCCTAGCGAGAAAGATTACCTAAAACGTAGCCTCAAAGCCCAGCTAAAACAGGCTAACCGTCTTGGAGTAAAACAGACAATAATTGTCGGCGGCGACGAAGCCGCCAGAGGGAACGTGGTTCTCCGCGATATGTCGAGCGGTACGCAAGAGGAAGTTCCGGCAGGCGAAGTTCTGGCTGCTGTAAAAAGACGCCTTGGGAAATAGAAAAGATAAAACCATTGGGGCAAAAGGAGTGGTAAAGGTGAGGTTGGAAGGCAGAGAAGCCTGGCAGCGCACCCGGACCTGTGGTGAGCTTGGCCCCTGTGATGCCGGGCAAACGGTGGTGCTTAACGGCTGGGTACAACGGCGCCGGGATCACGGCGGATTAATATTTGTGGATCTGAGGGACCGCTCAGGTATTGTCCAGGTGGTCTTCAGTCCGGAGCAGAGCGAAGAAGCCTTTCATATAGCCGAGCAAGTTAGAAATGAATACGTCCTGGCGGTACGCGGGACTGTACGCCGGCGTCCGGAAGGGACGGCAAACCCCAAACTTTCTACCGGCGAGATTGAAGTAGTAGCCGAAACGATTTGGGTTTTGAACCAGGCGAAAACGCCGCCATTTTATATTGAAGAAAACATAGACGTAGATGAGTCGGTGCGCCTACGCTACCGCTATCTTGATCTCAGACGGCCTGAACTCAAACGCAACCTCATGCTGCGTCATCGGGCAGCCAAAGTAGTACGGGATTTCTTGGACGCCCATGGTTTCCTGGAAATCGAAACACCCATGTTGACCCGCAGCACGCCGGAAGGAGCGCGCGACTTCCTCGTTCCAAGCCGTCTAAACCCGGGCAAATTCTATGCTTTGCCGCAGTCGCCCCAGCTTTTTAAACAACTTCTTATGGTAGCCGGTTTGGAGAAATACTTTCAAATCGTGCGCTGTTTCCGAGATGAAGATCTGCGGGCGGATCGCCAACCGGAGTTCACACAGATCGATATTGAAATGTCCTTTATTACCCCGAAAGATATCCAAGAACTCATGGAAGAGATGATGGCCGCCGTTTTCAAAGAAACCGTCGGCCGTGAACTAACCTTACCCTTCCCGCGTATTAGCTACCTGGAGGCCATAGAACGTTACGGCACGGACAAACCTGACCTGCGCTTCGATCTTCCCCTGGTGGACGCGGCACCAGCTTTCGTGGGAACTGATATTCAAGTATTCCGTACAGTTCTGGCCCAAGGGGGCCGTATTAAAGGGATTAACGCCAAGGGATGTGCCGGTTTCACGCGCCGGGAAATCGACGAACTCACGGCGGTAGTTACGCAGCTTGGAGCTAAGGGTCTGGCCTGGATTGCCCTCGAGGGGGATGGACATATCCGTTCTCCACTGGCAAAGTTTCTCAAAGAAACCGAAATGGCCGAGCTTAAGCGTCTTTTTGCGGCCGAACCGGGCGACCTACTTCTTCTCTTAGCCGCAGATCCATATACGGTAGCCCTCGCCTTGGGGCAGCTCAGGCTCTATCTGGGGCAGAAACTGGGTCTCATCGACCGGAATGCACTAGCTTTTGCTTGGGTCATTGACTTCCCGCTTTTCGAGTGGAGTGAAGAAGAGAAGCGTTACGTGGCCATGCACCACCCGTTCACTTCGCCGCTGGACGAAGACCTTCCCTACCTCGAAAGCGATCCGGCCCGGGTACGGGCAAAAGCTTACGACTTAGTCTTAAACGGAGTTGAAATCGGCGGGGGCAGCATCCGTATTCACACCCGTTCGGTTCAGGAACGCATGTTTCGTACCCTCGGGCTCACCCCTGAAGAAGCACGGGCCAAATTCGGTTTTCTCCTCGAGGCTTTTGAGTACGGAACCCCGCCTCACGGCGGTATCGCCTTCGGTTTCGATCGGCTGGTAATGCTCCTCGCCGGCGAAGAAAGCATCCGCGATGTTATAGCTTTCCCCAAGACGGCTTCCGGCACATGCTTGCTCACCGGAGCACCGGCCGAGGTGGAGGAACGACAGCTGTCGGAGCTGCATATCAAGACCACCACGGCTGGGGTGAAGTCTTAAGGCTGTTGCTGCTAATTGTTGCCCCTTGAAAAGAGGCCAGTACTGTGCTAAGATAAGGCCAGAAATAAGTAATCCCTGCTGTGTGCGTGGTAGTCGACATGTTTTGAGCCAACACCATTGAAAAGGGAGCTCGGTCTCTGACAGTGGCGTACAGGCCCCCTTGGGGAAGTACAAAACTGCCAGGCTGGCACCCACGTGCTTGAGCGAGGAGCTTCAAAAACGGTCGACCCACGGCATGGTGGGGTTTTTATTTCTGGGAGGAAAAACCCTGTGCGGGAAGAGTTCAGCCGGACGGCCCTCCTCATTGGAGAGGCGGGTCTTAAACGCTTGGCCGCTTCGCGCGTGGCCGTGTTCGGCATAGGCGGCGTAGGTTCCTTTGCGGTTGAGGCCTTAGTTCGGGCAGGAGTAGGCCACCTGGTTTTGGTGGATCATGACCGTGTCGCCCGGAGCAACCTCAACCGGCAACTTCACGCAACCCAAGCCACCATCGGGCGCTTGAAGGTAGAGGTCATGCGCGAGCGGATTCTCAGCATCAACCCGGAAGCCGAAGTAGAAACCGTACCGCTTTTTTATGACAAAGACTCGGCAGCAAGGCTCGTACACCTCGATTACAGTTATATCCTGGATGCTATGGACACGGTAAGCGCTAAAATAGACCTCATCTGCCGGGCCAAGGCGCTTGGTGTGCCGATCATTTCCAGTATGGGAGCCGGGAACCGCCTTCAAGCCGGCGCTTTTCGTGTGGCCGACATCGCCGAAACTTACGGCTGCCCGCTGGCCCGGATTGTCCGTCGCAAGCTGAAAGAACGAGGAGTGGTGCGGGGAGTAAAGGTGGTCTTTTCACCCGAGCCGCCTCTTAAACCCCTCCCGACGAGTGAGCCGCTCCCGCCGGGGCGGCACAGCATACCCGGCAGCATTTCCTTTGTTCCTTCCGTCGTCGGCCTCCTCATGGCCGGTGAATGCGTGCGCGATCTCTTGGGAAACGGTAGATAGATTAAAGGAATTATAAAAAGCACCAGGAGGTTGTTTCCGGGTAGATGAAAACGGTGAGCCTGCGTGAGGAAAAACGAAAATTACGGCAGGAAATACTAGCCAGGCGGGAAGCCATCCCTGCAGCCGAACGTTTAGAAAAGAGCCAAAAGATTACCCAACGCCTCCTGACATGGCCTGCTTATCAACATACGCGCATCGTCCTTCTTTATGCCGGAGTACGTTCAGAAGTAGCTACTGAGGAACTGGTCAAGAAATCGCTGGCAGCTGGCAAACAGGTTCTTATGCCGCGGTGCCTGCCTGAGACGCGGCAGCTTCTACTGGTACCGATTTCGGCCTGGGAAGAGCTTAAACCCAGTTTTTACGGCCTGCTAGAACCACCTCCGCCTGCTGAATTTAACCCGGTGCAACCAGATCTAATAGTTGTACCCGGTGTAGCCTTTGACCTTTGCGGGTATCGCCTTGGTTACGGCGGCGGCTATTATGACCGGTTGCTGTGGTGCTTAAACCGCACCACGACGGTGGGACTAGCCTTTGAAGCCCAAATTGTACCTCAAGTTCCCCGGGAAACACACGACGTGCCCTTGGATTTTGTGGTTACCGAAAGCCGGTTTATCGCCGGCAGGAATGGGCCTCTAAGTGTCGAAGGAATAGGTAACCAAGTCCTGACCTTGGAAGAAAGGAATGAGTAACACCTTTGTACGACCGCAGGGTGGATTTACGAAGCGACACGGTAACCAAGCCGACGCCTGAGATGCGGCGGGCCATGTACGAAGCCGAGGTGGGCGACGACGTATATAGAGAAGATCCTACCGTGAACCGCCTTGAGGAAGTTGGCGCTGCCCGCTTAGGAAAAGAGGCTGGTCTTTTCGTAACCAGCGGTACGCAGGGCAACCTAATAGCCATCCTGACGCATACTCAACCCGGTCAAGAGGTTATTCTAGAACAAGAAAGCCATATTTACTATTATGAGGTAGCCGGAAGTGCCCTTATCGGCGGTGTGCAGCTTAGGCCTCTTCAGGGTAAAGATGGCGCTCTTGATCCGGCAGAAGTGGAGGCCTCTATTCGCCCCGACAATATTCATTATCCGGACACCGGGCTCATTGTCCTGGAGAACACGCACAACCGCGCCGGCGGTACCATAATCCCTGGGGAGAATATAGAGGCCATCGCCAGGATAGCTGCCCGCCACAACTTGCCCCTCCATTTAGACGGCGCCCGCATCTTTAACGCCGCCATTGCCCTGGGTAAACCCGTAGTAGAATTGGCCCGCCCCTTCACTTCGGTAATGTTCTGTCTCTCAAAAGGCTTGGGCGCACCCGTCGGCTCGCTGCTCGTCGGGCCGCGCGATTGGATTGAGAAGGCCCGCAAATGGCGAAAACGTTTGGGCGGTGGTATGCGCCAGGCCGGAATCCTTGCTGCGGCTGGCCTGGTTGCCTTAGAGAAGATGGTAGACCGCTTGGCTGAAGATCATGAGAACGCACGCCGTTTGGCCGAAGGCCTGGGAAACCTTCCTGGACTTAGCGTTGTACCACCGCAAACTAACATGGTACTGGTAGACGTCTCTGCTACGGGATTTAGCGCTCCGACTTTTGTGGCACGCCTCGCCCAGTACGGGGTACTGGCCGTGGATATGTCGCCGTCCAAAGTGCGGTTCGTAACCCATAAAGACGTCGATCGAGAAGACATCGAATACGCATTGCGGGCTGTCGAAAAGCTGATCAAGGGTGATTAAGCATGGAGCTTTTTCAAAAAGCCTCAGCCACCGGCCAGCCTTTAGCGGTACGTATGCGTCCTCGATCGCTGGCTGAATTCGTAGGGCAGGAAGGGCTTTTAGGACCCGGGCGCCCCCTGCGCCTGGCTTTAGAGCAAGACCGCATACCTTCCCTTATTCTGTGGGGTCCACCGGGGTGTGGCAAAACCACCCTGGCCTGGATTTTGGCCCGGCATACGCGGGCTCATTTTCAGCCCTTGAGCGCGGTAACAGCCGGATTGACAGAGGTACGCCAGGTGGTAGAGGAGGCACGGAAACGGCGGCGTGCCTTCGGGCAGGGAACGGTGCTTTTTTTGGACGAAATCCACCGTTTCAACCGGGCACAGCAGGATGCCCTTCTTCCCCACGTGGAAGAGGGGCTTCTTACGCTCATCGGGGCTACTACTGAAAACCCGTACTTCAGCCTTACCGCCCCGCTTTTGTCGCGCTGCCAAGTTCTGCGCTTGGAACCGCTCGGCGACGCTGATATCAAGGCCATTCTGGCGCGGGCGCTCAGCGACCGCGAACGAGGTCTTGGCGAAGAAAATCTTACCCTCACACCTGAAGCAGAGGCGGCAATAGTCCTTCTGGCCGGCGGAGATGCTAGGGTAGCTTTAAACATCTTGGAACGGGCGGCCATCCTAAGCCGGAGAGAAACGGCTGAAGCTCCAATCACCATCGGACGCGATCTCGTTTTGAGCGCCGCCCAAAAGAGCTTGCCCTACGACCGGACGGGCGACCTACATTACGATACCATCTCAGCTTATATCAAAAGCCTGCGCGGCTCCGATCCGGATGCGGCGCTTTACTGGCTGGCCCGGATGCTTACAGCAGGAGAAGACCCGCTCTTTATTGCCCGCCGCTTGATTATTGCCGCTGCTGAAGATGTGGGCAATGCAGATCCACAGGCCCTACAGGTGGCGGTGGCGGCAGCTCAAGCCGTCCAGCTGGTTGGAATGCCGGAAGGCCGTATCCCCTTGGCGCAGGCCACAGTATATGTGGCTACCGCACCCAAAAGCAATGCTAGCTACCTAGGCCTGGAAGCAGCTCTCGAAGATGTAAAGAACTTACCGGCAGAACCAGTCCCTTTGCATCTGCGTAACCGGGCATTTCCCGGGGCGAAGGAAATGGGTTTTGGTACGGAATACGTCTATCCGCACGATTTTCCCGGTCATTTTGTGCTCCAGGAGTACCGGCCACCACAAGCATCAAGGCGCACCTACTACCGTCCGAGTGAAGAGGGTTATGAACGCCAAATCAAACGCCGGCTTAAAGAGTGGTGGGGACGTTGAGCGCCTTGACAGACAGGTGGTCTTGTGCTATCCTAAAGTCAACAATGTCGAGTGGATTACTCGGGTTTGAGGAGGTGAGGTAGTGCGGCTTTCTACGAAAGGGCGCTACGGCATGCGGGCCATGTTAGCTTTAGCCCGCCGTTACGGTGAGGGGCCAGTGCCGCTAAAAGAGATAGCGGAAGGCGAAGGGCTTTCTGAGGCCTATCTGGAGCAATTGATAAGTGAGCTGCGCAAGGCCGGCCTGGTGCGGAGTGTACGTGGGGCACAGGGAGGTTATTTCCTCGGACGGGAGCCGGCCACCATCACTGCCGGAGATATAATTCGCGTTTTGGAAGGACCGATCGGCCCGGTGCAGTGCGTTGTAGAGATCCCTGGAGGAGAGGTTTGTGACTGCGCCGAGTACTGCGTGGAGCGAATTCTCTGGGAACGCCTGCGCGACAGCATCGTTCAAGTCCTGGACGGCATTACCTTGGCCGACCTGCTTATAGAGGAAAGAAAGCTGGCACCAGCAAATAGCGGGTTGGAGCGGGGTTGCCAGCAGAATTAATAGGGCGGAGGTAGTTCCCTTATTTCTTGATGCTGCAGCGAAGCCGTTAAGTACTGCGAGGGAGGCAAAAGAATGCGGCGAGTTTATCTGGACCACGCAGCCACCACTCCTGTTCACCCTGAAGTGTTGGAGGAAATGTTGCCGTACCTTAAAGAAGAATTCGGTAATCCTTCAAGTATCTACAGCTGGGGCCGGGAAGCCAAAGCCGCGGTGGAAAAAGCCCGCACCCGTTTGGCCAATCTTTTGGGGGCAGATCCGGCGGAAATTGTTTTTACGAGCGGCGGAACGGAAGCAGATAATTTCGCCCTGCGCGGGGTAGCGGCGGCTAACCGCCAAAGGGGTAATCACATCATCACAACCAAGATCGAACACCACGCCATCTTGCATACGGCCGAGCAGTTGGAAAAAGAGGGGTTTCGAGTTACCTACCTGCCCGTAGACAAATATGGTCTTGTACGCCCGGAAGATTTGGAAGAAGCGCTTACCCCAGATACCATCCTGGTAAGTATAATGTTTGCCAATAATGAAATCGGCACTATAGAACCCATTGCCGAGCTCGCGCGCATTGCAAAGAGCAAAGGGGTAATTTTCCATACCGATGCTGTGCAGGCGGTAGGAAATGTTCCTATCAACGTCAAGGAACTCGGCGTCGACCTGCTTTCTCTTTCCGGCCATAAGATCTACGGACCCAAAGGAGTCGGGGCCCTTTACATCCGCCGCGGCACGCGCATAGAGCCACTTCTTCTGGGAGGAGCGCAAGAACGTAAGTGGCGGGCCGGCACGGAAAATGTTCCCGGCATCGTCGGCCTCGGCAAAGCAGCAGAACTGGCGGCAAGAGAACTTCCGCAGCGCATAAAGCACCTGACGGAGCTTCGGGATCTTCTTATCGAAGGCATACTGGAAAAGATCGATTATGTGCGTCTGAACGGCCACCGTACCCAACGCCTGCCGGGTAACGCCAACTTCTGCTTCGAGTTTGTCGAAGGAGAATCTCTCCTTCTAAACCTCGACCTTGCCGGAATTGCCGCGTCCAGCGGTTCGGCCTGCACTTCCGGTTCTCTTGAGCCCTCCCATGTCCTTACGGCTTTAGGAATTCCACCGGAAATAGCGCACGGCTCTTTGCGCTTAACTTTGGGACGCAATAACACGCGGGAGGATGTTGAATACGTTCTTTCTGTGTTGCCAGATATCGTGGCGAAACTGCGCGCCATGTCACCTCTGACGCCCGGGGGAGGAAAAGAGAATGTATAACGAAAAAGTCATGGACCACTTTCTGCACCCACGTAACGTCGGCGAGATTGAAAACCCCGACGGCGTAGGACAAGTGGGCAATCCCGTATGCGGCGATATCATGAAGATTTTCCTGCGTATCAAGGACGGACGTATTGAAGACATTAAGTTCAAAACCTTTGGTTGCGGCGCCGCCATTGCCACCTCCAGCATGGTTACGGAGCTGGTAAAAGGCAAGAGTTTAGAAGAAGCTATGGCCGTAAGCAACAAGGTAGTGGCCGAGGCTTTAGGCGGGCTGCCGCCTCAGAAGCTCCATTGTTCTAACCTGGCTGCCGACGCCCTGCATGCGGCCATCGAGGATTATAAAAAGAAAAAGGCAAATTAGGCAGGTGATGCTATGGCGCCCAAGCGCGTGGTAGTGGCAATGAGCGGTGGCGTAGATTCATCAGTGACCGCTGCCCTCCTTAAAGAGCAGGGTTACGAGGTCATAGGTATGACCATGCAGATCTGGCCGAAATCCCAGGAAAATCCTGCTCAGGAAAACCCGGGCGGGTGTTGCTCTTTGAGTGCGGTAGAAGATGCACGCAGCGTGGCCTACGAACTCGGCATCCCTTATTACGTCGTTAATCTTCGCGAAACCTTCGAGCGCGAGGTCATTGATTATTTTTGCCACGAATACGCAAGTGGACGCACGCCCAATCCGTGCATCGTGTGCAACCATCGTCTCAAGTTCAAGGCTCTGTTGGAAAAAGCTCTCGCTTTGGGGGCCGACTACGTGGCTACCGGCCACTATGCCCGGGTGCGCTACGATGAAAGGCGGGGTCGCTTTCTACTCCTTAAAGGTGTGGATAAACACAAAGACCAGAGTTATGCCCTTTACGGCCTTACCCAATATCAACTGGGGCACACGCTTTTTCCTTTAGGAGAGCTCACCAAAGACGAAACGCGCCACATTGCCACCCGCCTGGGCCTGCCGGTAGCGGCTAAGCAGGACAGCCAGGAGATATGCTTTGTGCCCGATAATGATTACCGCGGTTTTCTGCGGCAGCGCATTCCCGAAAAAATTTGTCCTGGCCCCTTTCTGGACCGTACCGGCCGGGTTCTCGGCATGCATAAAGGCCTACCCTTTTATACTGTCGGGCAGCGCCGGGGCCTGGGAGTAGCCGCCAGGGAGAGGCTTTACGTAACTGGCCTTGATCCTGAGCGCAATGCCGTTATTTTAGGGCCGCTCGAAGATCTGTACCGCACAGGGCTTAAGGCAGAGGCCGTCAACTGGGTGAGCATAGCGCCGCCGAGCTCGTCTCTGACGGCGGCGGTAAAAGTACGCTACAACGGTCCGGAAACGCCGGCAGAACTTATCCCGAAAGGGGAAAGCGAAGTAATTGTACATTTTCGACAACCCGTCCGGGCAGTGGCCCCTGGACAGGCGGCCGTTTTTTATCACGAAGACGAAGTGCTGGGTGGAGGGATTATAGCCTCTGCCGCTGAAATGTGAATCCCACACCCTTCCCCGGGGGTGCTAATGACGTGCTCGCAGCCGGCTTCTTAGCAGTAGCACCCGCGTAAGCGTTTCGCCTCGGCAGCTTCTTTTCCTCGTATACGGCTCTTTCCGCTTCTGGGAAGAGCCATTTTTTGTTGGCAATAGTCAACGTCATCTGTGAAGCCTACCAGTAATTTCCGTTCTAGACCAAGCCGGCCTACTCTCAGATGTTACATATCAATGTACTGCCAGAAACCCCGGGGAAGAGGGAAATGTTATGCCGATTGTACGAGTGTACATCAACGGTGAATGGCTCCCCTTCGAATCCCTCCAAGAACAGCAACAACTTGCCCTACGCACGAAGATAGGGGATATCATTGCCAAGGCAATAAAGCAACAAATTAAAGAGTTATGCTCGACAGGAAAGGTTGCAGGCTGTGAAGAAAATACGGCGCCTGGATGCCTCCACGTAAAAAAATAAATGGTCGGTGCCGTCATTACAGCCTAAGATTTTTCAACGGAGTTTCTAAAGGTAATCCTGGAACGGGGAAAACCACAGTAGCTCGTATCTTGGGTACTATTTTTAAGGAGCTGGGAGTGCTTTCGAAAGGACACTTGGTTGAGGTAGAACGGGCCGACCTGGTAGGAGAGTACATCGGACATACAGCGCAGAAAACGCGCGAGCAGATTAGAAAAGCCCTCGGAGGTATCCTCTTCGTTGACGAAGCCTATTCGCTGGCCAGGGGCGGAGAAAAGGATTTCGGCAAGGAATCAATTGACTGTTTAGTCAAGGCTATGGAAGATCACCGGGACGACTTAGTGCTGATTTTAGCCGGGTACCGGGAAGAAATGGAATATTTCTTGCAAACTAATCCGGGCCTGCGCTCGCGTTTTCCAATCCGCATCGATTTTCCCGACTATACGTTGGATGAACTCCTCGAAATCGCTCAAATCTTTCTGGCAGATAGGGACTATTACCTGAGCGCAAGCGCACGTGAAGAACTGCTGCGCCAGCTTCAAGTGGCCCACAACCTGCGACACAGCGGTAACGCGCGCCTGGTGCGCAATATCATCGAGCGGGCCATTCGCCGCCAGGCAGTACGCCTTTCCGGCTTGAAGAATTTGAGCCGGGACCAACTAATGATAATTGAGCGGGTCGACTTGGAAGGGGGGGCGGCGGCTTGAAGGAATGCCTTATAGTCGGGAAAACACACGCGGGCAAGACTATGTTTGCCCTCAATTTTGCCCATTACTTGGGGATAACAAAGCTCGACATTACTTTTCGCTGCCCCAGTGGGCTGGTAGAGAGTAAAACGTACAGCATCACCACCGCCCGGCGAGAACTCGTCGGCCCTGCACCGCATACTACACGTGCCCTGCAAAGCATTGTTTTGGATTTACCTGTCGGCAAGGGTAGCAAGCGTTGCCTTTTTACCGATACCAGCGGTTTAATCGACCACATCCACGCCGACGTGGAAATACGCCGTGCAATAGCTCAGACCCTTGGCGCCATCCGCGAAGCGGACCTGATTCTTCATCTTGTAGACGCTGCAGCAGTAGGCTTACAGGGTGCACCGTCTGCCCTGGGGGAGGTAGATTACCAGGTAGCGCAATTCGCGCAGATGCGGACGGGTTACGCCATTCTGGCCAACAAAATGGACCTTTCGGAAGCTCCGGCCGGCTTGGCCAAGCTACGCCAGGAGTTTCCCGGACATAACATTATTCCCATTTCGGCACTTTACAAGCGCGGCTTCCGGGAGGTGAAAGCGTTTGTCCAGCGCTGTCTGTAACTTAGTCAGAGATCTGGCAGCGCTTTTTGCCACCGGCCTGGCGATAAAACTGCTGGATGATTACTTGGATCGGGATGAAACATTTAATTCCCGCCCTGTTTTGGCAACGATCTTAGACCGTGGAACCGTTGCCTACGCCATTCTTTCTTACGCTCTGGCTGCAGAACTCAGGCCCAGCTGGGCTCTAACTCTATTCCTGGCCAGCTACGGTTGCGGCATGCTTGGAGACAGCCCATGGCGTCTACCCACCTGTTTGCCGGCTTGGGGAGAAACTTGGCTCGTTATTATGTTGGGAATACTGGCAACCGGCTGGCAGCAAATGATTTCTTCAACAGCTTTTATTCTGGGCGTACAACTCATCGACGACGCCTTTGACCTGGCGGAAGACCGGCACGCCCTACGCTCCAACCTGGCAGCAAAGTGGGGCAGGGCAGAAACCAGCCTCGCCGGCATTGGTTTCGTGCTAATTAGCCTACTTATGGATTTACGAAAAACTCTCCTGGGGCTTACCGTCCTACCGGCAGTCTTGTACGTAGCCCGGGCTCCATGGGTTAAGGAGGCTGGTAAATCATGACATTCTTTTTCTTCGGGGCGCTCGTCCTTTCCTGGCTGTTCTTCTTTTTAGGCGGTTTTGCTTGGGGACGCCGTCGCGGAAAAGAAGAAGGTCGCCTCCTAGGCCTAAGGGAAGCCCCGCTGGCTTGGCGGCAGGAATCTCTCCTGGCGGGCCGTTGCGTTCTCTGCCAATCCTCGGGAAAGCAGGGTTTTTCTTGCCTGTCCGAAGAAGTATAATTAGGACAGGAACTTGAATTCTAGGAGGTACGGTTTTGACTCAGCTGGTAGACACTCCTAACACTGGAAAAGAATTCGACCCTCGGCTCGCACGCCTAGCAAAGGAAGTCAAAGCCGGCGCAGCTTATCAGGAAGGGCTGCGCAGGATTGAAAAGATTGTTCGCCATAATCAACTGCGCGTACTTGAGGCCTTTCGCACGGCACGAGTTAGCGAATTTCATTTTGCACCTACCACCGGTTATGGCTACGACGACAGCGGGCGGATGAAACTGGAAGAGATCTTTGCCGCCGTCTTTGGCGCCGAGGCGGCCTTAGTGCGTTGGCAAATTGTCTCCGGTACCCATGCGCTGGCGCTCGCTCTTTTTGGCGTGTTGCGCCCGGGAGGAGAACTGGTTGCAGTGACCGGCAGACCTTATGATACACTCGAGGAAATCATTTCAGGGCCGCCCGGAAGCGGCTCCCTCAGGGACTTCCAGGTAGAGTACAAGGAGATACCCTGGGACGAAGGTAGAATCAACTTCGCGGCAATCGAAGCCACCATTAGCCGGCGTACGACTGCCGTCTTAATTCAACGCTCGCGCGGTTACAGCTTACGGCCCTCACTAAGTGTGGAGCAAATTGGAGAAATTGTCCGGACGGTGAAAGGTATCAACCCGCGTACGGTGGTCATTGTTGACAACTGCTACGGAGAATTTGTAGAGCTCAGGGAGCCGCCGGCAGTTGGCGCCGATCTTACGGCCGGTTCGCTTATTAAAAACCCGGGCGGAGGCTTGGCCCCTTGTGGTGGCTACGTCGTAGGGAAAAAAGAATTTGTCCGGCTTGCCGCCGACCGGCTTACAGCACCGGGGTTGGGTGGTGAGTGTGGCCCGAGCCTGGGACTTAACCGCCTGTTTTTCCAGGGTTTTTATCTGGCTCCGCTTGTAGTGGGCGAAGCGCTCAGCGGAGCAGTATTCGCGTCCGGGCTATTCCGGAGTCTGGGGTTCGCCGTTTCTCCGGCACCGGAGGAAGTTCGCTCTGACATCGTTCAGGCCATCTTGCTCGGACAACCCGAAGCGGTTCTGACTTTCTGCCAGGCCATTCAA